>NZ_QPJF01000005.1:0-127933 GCF_003337665.1 Halanaerobium sp. ST460_2HS_T2 | reverse complement strand
ACGACTCAATCGAAAGAGAAAATCAACAGCTGCATAAAATACCTGGGACTACAAAAGTATTTTTAAAATTTACTTGACTTTTCAGAAACAATGCAGCTAACATTAAGGATTTAAAGGCAAAAGGGTATGATAAAAATCAAGTATTAATGATCGGTGATGCACCGGGAGATTTAAGAGCCTCTGAGAAAAATGAAGTATTATTTTATCCGATAATGCCCTGTGAGGAAGAAGAATCCTGGCAAGAATTTGCTAATCAGGCAGCAGAAAAGTTTTTCAGTGGAAATTATCAGGGTGAATATGAAGAAAAGCTGATTAAAAAATTTAATTTTATTTTAAAGTAAAAAAACGGAGGTAATTATGGTAGATTTAAAAGCAAAGCCTTTTTATTTAAATGATGAAGATATTAAATGGGTAAAAGACACAATTTCTGAAATGTCACTGGAAGAAAAAATCGGCCAGTTATTTATCACCAGGATTCATGGTGATTTGGCTGATCCGGATAATGCAGAAATTGTGAAGAAGTATCATGTTGGTGGAATCAGATATGCCAGTAAAAGATCTGAAGAAGTTTATAATTTTATCAAAGATATGCAGGCAGCAAGTAAAATTCCACTGCTGGCAGCAGCCAACTGTGATAATGGTGGCGATGGTGCTTCAACAAATGGAACTTTTATTGCCAGTGGAGCAATGACTGAGGCCTCAGAATCAGAAGAAGTGGCCTATAATGCAGGTCTGGTCAGCGGTCGAGAAGAAGCAGCTCTCGGAGTAAACTGGAATTTTGATCCCTCAGTTGATATTTTATATAACTGGCGGAATACAATTGTTAACACCAGAGCCTACGGAAATACACCGGAGAAGGTAATTAAATATACCTCAGCCTATCTTGAAGGTTTAAAAGACAGCGAAGTTGGTGAAATTGCTACCTGTGTTAAGCATTTTCCCGGTGATGGTGTTGAAGAAAGAGATCAGCATCTGGTTTTAGGAATTAATGATTTTGAGCCAAAAAAATGGGATCAGACTTTTGGTAAAGTATACAAACACCACATTGACAATGGTCTGATGAGTATTATGGCCGGTCATATTGCAATGCCGGAATACTCAAAACAGCTGAACCCGGAATTAAGCGAACAGGATATTATGCCGGCAACTCTGGCTTCAGAGTTATTAAATGATCTCTTAAGAGATAAATTGGGCTTTAACGGTCTGGTAGTTACAGATGCCTCACATATGCTAGGAATGACAGCTGCTATGTCAAGAAAGGATTATGTCCCTGGTGCAATAGCTGCTGGCTGTGACATGTTTTTATTCTTTAATGATAAGGAAGAAGATTTTCAGTTTATGCTGGAAGGCTACAAAAATGGAGTAATTACAGATCAAAGATTAAATGAGGCACTGGAAAGAATTTTAGGACTCAAAGCAGCAATTAATCTTCATCAGAATTCGGAGGCTGATCAGTTAGTACCGGCAGAAGATAAGCTTGAGATAATTGGTCAGAAGGAACATCATGAAATGGCTGCAGAGGCTGCCGATCAGGGAATTACTCTGGTTAAAGACAGCCTGGATCAGCTGCCGATAACCCCGGAGACTCATCCAAGAATAAAATTATATTATCTCTATGGAGAGCTTGGTGGAATTTATAATAGCGATACCTCATCCAGAGAAAGAATTATTGAAGAACTGGAAAAGGCAGGTTTTGAGGTTGATTTAAACGAAGGTGAATCCCGTGAAAAAGGTAAAATAATGGAATATCGTGATAAATATGATGCAGCTTTTGTTTTTGCTGATGTTAGGGGTTATGCCCAGCAGAATAATTACAGGATTAAGTGGAAGTCTCCAATGGATAATGAGGTTCCCTGGTATGCTGCTGAAATTCCAACAGTATTTGTTTCCTTAAATTATACCAACCACTTTATTGATGTACCTATGGTTAAAACTTTTATCAATGCTCACGGAAATACAAGTGAAATTATCAGACAGACTATTGAAAAGATAATGGGTAAATCTGATTTTAAAGGTTCTTATAATGAAAATGTTTGGTGTGATATTTGGGAAGCAAAGAGATAGCATAATAACGGCACCGGGTACCTGAAAAAAATCCCAGGTACCCGGTACCAAATAAATTAGCTCCTTATTAAATTAATATAGATTAAGTAAAAGCCCTTACAATCTTTAAAGATGTAGGGTCTTTTACTTTTTATTTAGATAATTTTAGTTATAATATTTTTAAAGATAATTTAGAGAAAATAAAAAATAAAAATTTTTTTAAAATATATTTTAAAAATTAGTTTTAAAGAAATTAATTAGAGAACAGGAGTGGTCTTATGACAGGTAAGAGGTTTCATCCAGCAAAAAAGAAAAAGTTGTTTGCAGAAAAAAGACTTAAAAGCTTAAAGCCGGCTGAGCTTTTATCAGAGTTAAAGTTAAAAGAAGGGGATATATTTATGGACATTGGGGCTGGAAATGGATTTTTCTCGCTCCCGGCAGCAGAAATTGTTGGTGAAAAGGGAAAAGTTTATTCTGTTGATGTTGAAGTTGATATGCTTTTAGATTTAAAACACAGAGCTCAGCAGGCTGGTCTAACAGATAGAATAGAAATCTGTAAAAGTGAAGATAATGATGCTAATCTTCATCAGAAGGCTGATTTTATGCTTTTTGCTTATCTTTTTCATGAAGTAGAGGAAAGAAATAAATTTCTAGATAATTACTTTAGTTTTTTAAAAAAAGGTTCTAAAGTTGTTTTTATAGAGTGGGATCCTGCTAAGAGGGAAGAAGGTCCCCCACTTCATCACCGAGTTAAAAGTGAAAATCTGAAATCGATGCTGGAAGCAAGGGATATTAAAAACATCGAAATCAGAGATATAGATTATAATTCTTATTTGATCAGTGGGATTAAAGTTTGAGTGATTTTAATAGATTATTAAATGATTTAAAATGATAAATATAAATCTTTAAAAAAGTGCAGTCTCCCTTATTTTCGGGGAGGAGCTGCACTTTCTCTTATTTTTAATTCAGTTGGTGCAATAATCTGTAATGGCATGTGGATTTCACCATTTATCCGGTCAATTAAGGTTTTAACCAGCTGTCTCCCAATTTCTTCTTTAGGGACATGAACAGTTGTTAGAGGGGGATTAGTAAAAGGGGCCATTTTAATATTATCATAAGAAACTATTGAGATATCATCTGGAATTTCAAGTCCTGCTTCATGAATAGCCCTTATAGCACCGATGCTCATATAATCACTGGCCACAAAAATTGCTGTTGGGAGTTCATCAAGTTTCAGTATTTCTTTCATTTTTTCGTAGGCCAGGTCCATTTCCCAGTCAGCTTTTTTTACATATTTTTCTCTGATCGGCAGACCATGTCTCTGCATCACATCTGCAAATCCCAAATAGCGGTCTTCATGGACAACAGTATCATGGTTTGAGCCAATCAAAGCTGCCCCGATAAAGGCAATCTCCTGATGACCCAGCTCAACTAAATATTCTACTATTTCAGCTGCTGCTTCCCGCCTTCGTACATTTATCGCATCATAATCATGGATATCGGGATTTCGATTGTCAAAAATAACTATATTTTTGAAGCTGTCTTTTAGTTCATTAAAGAATTTCTCCTCAATATATTCTGCAATTATAATTACTCCATCAGCCTCTTCCTGACTTACTAATTTATGCTCTATTGCAGGAACTTCCAGATCTGCCTGAGTATAGGAAAAGGCAATAGAGTATCCCTGTTTGCGGGCTTCATCTTCTAAACCCTGCAGCATAACTGAAAAGAAGGGGTGATTATATATTTTTGGTGTATCATTTAAGATAAATCCAATACTTTTAGTATTAGTTGTCTGCTGTTGATTATTCTTTTTATGCTTATTATAACCGAGTTCATCTACATAATTCCAGACAATCTCACTTGTATGTTCACTTACAGGTCTTGACTGATCATTATTGATTACCCGTGAGACAGTAGAAATTGAGACACCAGCTTTTTCGGCTATATCTTTTAAGGTTACTCCCATAATTAATCACCTAACTTTAAATTTTAAGAAAAATATTTACCTCATTTATTATAATAACTTATATTACTTGTAAATGCCAGCTTTTTGAGCTGAAATCTTCCTGTTTTAGCTCTCCAATGGGTAGCCCGGAGTAGAGAAGCTGACTGCCGCTCAGTGTTTTATCTATTACCTTAATATAATAATCAAATTCGGGGTTTAATCCTTTGAGCTTTAAGCTCCCACTGAATACATTTGCTTCAGCCAGAATTTTATAGTAGCTGACAAAAGCTTCTTTTTGATCTTTAGAAACTGTCATCCAGGCTGTTTCATTGCCTTTAAAGGGGCTGAGCAGTCTAAAGAAATCTCCATACTGGATCAGTTTTCTTAAGGATTTGAACTTATTAATCTGTTTTTTAACAATTTCCCTTTCTTTAAAACTAAGTTCTCTTGGATCAAGTTCATAACCAAAGGCACCATAGTAAGCTACATCTGCTCTCATATCTAAGGAGGTAATTCTGCCAAGCTGATGATTGGGAACAGCAGAAATATGAGCTCCAATAGAAGAAATAGGATAGACCAGGGAAGTACCATACTGAATTTTTAATCTTTCTACTGCATCTGTATCATCACTAGTCCAGGTCTGCGGCATATAATAGAGCATTCCCGGATCAAAGCGGCCACCTCCACTGGCACAGCTTTCAAATAATATATCTGGAAATTGAGAAGTTAATTTTTCTAAAACTCTGTAGAGCCCCACCATATAGCGGTGAGCAGTTTCTTGCTGTCTTTCAACAGCCAGTTTATTTGAACCAATTTCAGTCATATTGCGGTTCATATCCCATTTCACATATGAGATATTAGAATCGGCAAATAATTTTGTTAAAACATCTATAATATAATCTTGTACCTCCCGACAAGAAAAATCTAAGATCAGCTGATTTCTTCCTTCAGAATTTGGACGGTCTGGAACTTCTATTACCCACTCTGGATGTTCGCGGTAGAGATCACTGTCTGGAGAAACCATCTCAGGTTCAACCCAGATTCCAAAATCGAGTCCCAATTTATTTATTTTTTCTGCCAAACCGCTGACTCCATTTGGAAGTTTATTTTTGTTAACATACCAGTCACCTAAAGAGGAGGTGTCATCATTGCGTCTGCCAAACCAGCCGTCATCGAGCACAAATAGTTCTACTCCTAATTCAGCTGCAATTGCTGCCATTTCTACAATTTTTTCTTCATCAAAGTCAAAATATGTTCCTTCCCAGTTATTTAAAAGCACCGGTCTCTCTTCAGCCTTAAATTTACTTTTAACAAGCCGCTCCTGATAAAACTGATGATAAAGTTGGGACATCTGATTTAATCCCTGGTCTGAATAGACGAGCACAGCCTCAGGTGCCTGAAATTCTTCGCCAGTCTTTAAAAGCCAGTTAAAATCAAAATCATTGATTCCTAGAGATAATCTTGTGCGGTCATAGTGGTTAACTTCAACGGTAGCCTTAAAGTTGCCGCTATAAATTAAATTAGCTGCAAATACCTCTCCCTTAAATTCATCGGTATTGGGACGGCAGAGGGCAAGAAATGGATTCTGGTAGTGACTGCTGGCACCTCTTTTGCTTTCTATCTGCTGTAAGCCCTGGATAAGGGGGCGGGTTTTGAGGTATCTTTCTCTACCCCAGGCTCCAGAAAGCTGCAGCATCTCAAAATTGCTGTCCTCAAAATCAAGGCTCATCGATAGAGCAGACTGCAGATTTAAATTCTGCTCTCCCTGATTAATAATTTTAGCTGAGCGGGTTATAATATCATAGTCTGCAAAGACTGTATAGCTTAAAATTATTTTAAAATCTGCTGTCTGATCAATTAAGTCGATCTCTAAAGTTTTTACCTTATCATCTTGCTCTGCATAAGAGGCCGGCAGCCCGCTAAGCTCGGCTTTGCCATTATAGATTCTGTGCTTAGAATAGAGGGCATTAGTTGTTCTGGAACCATTTTCCTGCAGTATCTTATAAGCTGGTACTCCATAGTCTGTATTTCCATAAGCCGGGTATTCCTGAGGCAGCAGTTCTAAAGAAAGATTATCCTCTTTGATGATTGTCATTACCGGACGGTCCCCATATAAAATTTTATGATCAAAATTTAAACTACCATCAAGTTTCCTGCCCCAGTAGAGATGAGCAGGATATTTGCCATTAACTAATTTTATAATATAACTTGTATTTTTTGTTTTTAAGTGAAATAAATTTTTTTCCTGGTTAAAATCAATTGCCATAATTTTTCTCCCTTCTGTTTTTAAATTTATATATAGATTAGATTCAGTTATTTAACCTTTAACTGCACCACTTGTTAAGCCTTCTACAATCCATTTCTGCAGCATTGAGAATAATAAAATTGTTGGAATTATAGAAATAACTGTGGCTGCATTGATTGAACCCCAGGCTACCTGAGTTGAACCAAAAAAGTTATTTAAACCAATTGGCAGAGTTTTAGTTGCCATCGACTGAGAGATAACAGAAACAAAGAGAAAATCTCCCCAGGAAACCATAAAAGAATAGAATGAAGCTACTACTATACCAGGTGCTGCAACCGGCAGTATAACTTTAATTAAAGTCTGAAATGGTCCCAGACCATCGATCATTGCTGCCTCATCAAGTTCTTTGGGTACTCCATCAAAATAGCCTTTAATCAGCCAGATTGAAAAGGGAAGACCTAAGATGATGTGGGTAAAGATTATTCCAGCATAACTGTCGATTAAATTCATAGAAAAAAGCAGTCCAAAAATAGGAATTACCAAAAGTACCCAGGGAAACATGTTGGATAAAAGCATGGTAATTATAAAGGCATTTTTAAATTTTAGCTGAAAACGGGAAAGAGAATAGGCTCCGAAAATAGAGATCGTTACTACTACAATTGTTGTAATTGAGGCAATTAGAATTGAATTTTTAAAATACCCGATAAAATTACCTGTGCCGCCACCGGACTGAAAAACATTAAAGTAGTGTTTGATCATTAAGCCATTGGGATTTTCAAAAAATTTGCCAGAAAACATAGCTGACTCAGTTCTAAAGGATGAATAAAAAAGCCAGATAAAGGGTACTAAAATAAACATTGTTAGACTGATTAGAGCTATATATTTTAAAATAAGAGTTGATTTTTTTTGGTGCATTTAGTCATCACTCCTTACAAGACGGATATAAAAGATGGAAAAGACCATCATCACCAGCATCATTAAAATACCCATTGCTGAGGCGTGTCCGTATTCATAGTAGTTCCAGGCTGTCTGATAGATCTGGGTTGCCAAAACTTCAGTTGAGCCAACAGGGCCACCACCAGTAGAAAGATAAATAAAATCAAAGTTGTTAAAGGTCCAGAGCACATGCAGTACAATAACGATCATTGATGGATATTTTAAGTTTGGCAGGGTAATATAAAAGAATTTATGCCAGGCTGATGCTCCATCAATATCAGCTGCTTCGTAATAATATTTTGGAATTGACTTTAAGCCTGCATACAGAGTAATAGCATAAAAAGGCATATTCCGCCAGACATGCATAATCACAATTAGAGGAAAGGCAAAGTTTTTATCACCAAACCAGTATCTTGTTAAATGTCCTAGTCCGATATTTTTTAAGATCATATTTATAAGTCCATAGTCAGGTAAAACCAGCCAGTCAAACATAACAACAGTTGAAGCTACAGGAATAACCCAGGGGATCATAATTGTATATTTTACCCAGCCTAAACCTTTGAGATCTTCATTTAATAAAAGTGCCATTGCCATTCCTAGAATATATTGTAAGGAAACTGCCAAAATAACAAGAACAAAAGTGTGCATAAAAGCTGTCCAAAATTCCGGGTTATTTAAGACTTTGATATAGTTTTCTAGACCAATAAAACTTGCTTCATTGTAAATACTTGCGTTTGTAAAACTTTGTATAAATGCTCTAACAGTGGGATAAAAAATAATTAAGCCAAAGGCCAAAAGAGTTGGTAATAGAATTAAATAGCCCTTTAAATTATTTTTTTTATTATTAATCATAAAGCTGCCTCCTTGAGAAAATTAAGTTTTAAAAGTCAGATAAAATTTTTTAAGGGAGGACAGGCCATTTTGACCTGTCCGGAGGGTTATTCTCTTTTAGCTTATAAATTAGCTGCAATATCTGATAATTCTTGATGGAGTTTTTCTGCAGTTTCTGCAGGGCTTCCTTCATCATAAATTACTTCCTGAATTGCACCTATGATTGCATTTTGTGGTCTTTCCCAGCTGATTGGGTCCAGGGCAACACCAGTATCTGCAAATTTACTGAAACCCTGCAGCCACCAGTTATCTGCCATTTTTGGTTCTGCCATTACATCTTTACGAGGAGATAGCACACCAGCATTAGAGTCAACTAATAATTGGAAGTCCTTACTTGTTACTTCTTTAACTAAATTCCATGCTTTTTCTGGATTATCAGTATATTTATTTATCATAATTGGCTTAACTTCCATATAAGTTCCAGGAGTTCCATTTTTATTAACTGGAATAGCTGCAATACCTGTATCATCAATTACTTCAGCCCTTGCTTCATCTTCATAACGGTGGGACCAGATCCAGGGGCCAACAGTTACCATTGCCTGGTTACCAGAAGTATATCCGTAATCTAATGCTTTCCAGTCAGCACCACGATTGTCCATTGAAATTGCACCAGAGCTAAACATTTTGTCATATAAGTTTAATACCTCTTCTAACTGATCAACTGTTGCAGTAACTTTTACATTTTCACCAGATACATCAAACATAGATTTGTTTAGCTGTAAGTAGAAGGACATAAATTCCTGGAAGGCTCTAACTTCTCTTTCCTTAGTTGTAAACATAAATCCATCCATTCCTTCTACATTTTCAGAAATATAGGAAGCTGTTTCTACAAGTTCATCCCAGTTAGTAGGAACCTCTAAACCATATTCTTCAAAAATTGATTTTCTATATAAAAGTAATCTTACATTGGTATTATAGGGAATAGCGTAAATTTCTCCGTCAATTGTAACTGCATCCATGACATTATCTAAATACTGATCTTTATCTTCATAACCTTTCCAGAAATCATTTAAGGGCATAATTAAACCTGCTTTTGCATAAGTAAACATCTGCTCTAGTACCCCTTCAACAACATCCGGGTTTCCAGTTTTCGCCTGGACGATAAACTGCTGTGAAATATCACGATAGAGAGGAGGTCCATAATCAGTTGAAACATCTAAATTAGTATTATTTTCGAAGAAATTTACAGTTTCATCTAAACCTGACCATTCACTGGTAAATGAGGTATGCCATAAAACAAGTTCTTCCGCAGCTGATGAAAAAGTTAAGGTGAGAACAAAAAAGAGAGCTAAAGATAAGATTAAAGATTTTTTGATAGACATATAATATTCCTCCTAAGTTTTTTTATGATTTTGACCAGAATAACAAAAATATAAGATTTTAAATGACCACCTCCGTTAAAAAATTTATATTTTTAATATTCTCTAATATACGTATTCTTGACTTAATCCAAAAATCCTGCTTTTTTGGTGAAAAAAATTAAAAAATTTGGAACCAAATTTGGATAAAGTCTGAAAATTACCGTTATTTCGGTGATTTCAATTATGAAAAAAATTAAAAAATTTTAGCAAAAAAAAGACAATTACCTCATTTGAAAAGATAATTGTCAGTAAATATTAGTTATTAAGTTTAAAATTTAGAAAATTAAATCGATTATAAACCAGTTTGTTTTTAAAATCATTTTTATTTGAAACTAAATAAATATCAAACTAAAAAATCTCCACTCAAGACAATAACTGCATAGACTGTAGGTCCAACATGGCAGCCCAGAGTGGCACTGATTCTGCTGTCGTAAATTTTTAAATTTATATTTTTTTCATCTTTAAGTTCTTTTATCAGTTTAATTTTAGTTTTTTCCAGATCGTCTTTGCGGTTTCCATGGGCAAAACCAAGCCAGGCATTTTTTTCATTTTTTAAATCTTTTTTGATAAGTTCAATAATTCTGTCTTGAGCCCTGTGTTGACCTCTTACTTTAGCAATAGGTTTAACTTTTCCAGTTTTAGTACTGATAGAAATTACTGGATTTATACTAAATATTGAACCTAAAAAAGAGCTGGCCTTACCGATACGACCACCTTTTTCCATATATGTCAGATCCTTAACTGTAAAATAGAGATACAGCTTTTTTTTGGCCTGATTTACTATTTTTATTATTTCATCTATTTGCTTATCTTTATCGATTAATTTAGCTATCAGCACAGTAAGCATTCCTAATCCCAGGGAAATAGTAGCAGAGTCGATAACCTTAATCTTTTCAACATTTACTTCTTGGGCTGCAAGTTTTGCTGATTCATAGGTTCCACTTAAGGCAGCAGAAACATGAATTGAAAGCAGCTGATCATATTTTTGAAGCATTTTTTTATATTTTTCAACAAATAAAGCTGGTGCTGGCCGAGAAGTATGAGGAAGTTCTTTATTCTGATCCAGCTTTTCAAAAAAGCTATCCGGCTTTATATCAATTCCATCCTGAAATTCTTCTTCACCAAAATGAACTGAAAGAGGTATGACTTCAATGCCGTATTTTTCTAGTATCTCCTGATTTAAATCGCAGGTGCTGTCAGTTAAAATGCCAATTTTCATCTTTTATTACTCCTTTCTTAGATAAGAGTACAATTGTGATTAATATATATATATATTTAACTTAATTTTAAAAATATTCCTCTAATTAATTTTAGCATTTATCTATTAGTTTGTCCATTTTTATAATGACTTGGAGATATCCCCATAGTTTTTTTAAAAATCTTAGAAAAATTGAAGGGGTCCTCATAACCGACACTTAAAGCTGCTGATTTGACCTTGAGCTTGTAGTTTTCTAAAAGGAGGGCAGCCTTTTCCATTCTGAATTCAATCAGATACTGCTGGGGAGACATATTCAACAGCTCATTAAATAGCTGCCAGAGGTAGGAGCGGTTTAAACTTAAATAAGAAGCAATATCTGTAATTTTTAGATCGGGTCGGGAATAATTGCGGTCAATATAATTAACTGCTTTTTTTAAGTACTCCTGTTTTAAATCTTTATTTTTTAACTGCTGCTCTGTATTTTCAATAAGTTCTGCCAAAAAGAGGTAGAGCAGTCCCATTAATTTAATCTCTTTTGATTTTTTTAAATTACCGGTCTCAGTCATCTGATTAAAAATAGCAGATATCTGTTCAGGCTTTTGGGTTTTAAAAAAGGGTTTTGCTTTTGTGATTCCTGCTTCCTTAAGATAATCTTCAGCCTTTAAACCGGTAAAGCCAATCCAGGAGTATTGCCAGGGATTTTTCTGATCCGCCTGGTAATAAGAGAGAAGATGGGGCCAGATTACAAATCCCTCACCTCTTTTTAACTCGAATTCTTTTTTATCTACTTTAAAACTTCCTTTTCCTCTATGGATATAATGGATTAGAAAATAATCTCTAACTGCCGGACCATAACTGTGGCCCTGACTGCACTGTTGAGAACCACAGATGTGAATCTCCATATCAGTTAAATGCAGCCTCTCAATATTTAAATCCTGTACTTCAGCCATGATTTCCCTCCTGAAATTTGAATAAAACAACATAATAACATATGATATTGACATTAAACCATTTATATAAACATAGTACTATGGATATAATAAAAATACAAATTAAATATATTTTCAAAAAAATAAAGGCTTAGACTCAAAAATTATACTAAAAAGAGGAGAGATTTTAATGGCTAAAATAACTTTTATGGGTGCAGGCAGTACTGTATTTGCTAAAAATGTTCTGGGAGACTGTATTTTAACTTCGGCTTTAAGGGAGTCAGAATTCGCTCTTTATGATATTGATGAGCAGCGTTTAAAGGATTCGGAGATGATGCTTAAAAATATCAACAGCAACCACGGCAGTTACGCTGGGATTAAGGCCTATACAGACCGCAGAGCCGCACTTAAAGATGCAGATTATGTGATCAATGCAATTCAGGTGGGGGGATATGAGCCTTCAACGGTAATTGACTTTGAAATACCTAAAAAATATGGACTGCGGCAGACAATTGGTGATACACTGGGTATTGGCGGGATATTTAGAGCTTTAAGAACTATTCCGGTGATGCTTGATTTTGCCAAGGATATAGAAGAAGTGGCTCCTGATGCCTGGTTTTTAAATTACACCAATCCAATGTCCATTCTGACTGGTGCGATGCTCAGAGCAACAAATGTCAAAACTGTCGGTCTCTGCCACAGTGTACAGATCTGTCACGAGCAGCTGCTGGAGCCGCTTGGGATGAGCACCGAAAATCTGCAGTATAAAATTGCAGGGATTAACCATATGGCCTGGCTTTTAGAGATCAGCTGCAATGGAAAAGACTTATATCCAGAAATTAAAAAGAAGGCCTTTGCGAGAGAAACACCACATGATGATCTGGTCCGCTATGAGCTGATGAAGCGTTTTGGCTATTATATAACTGAATCAAGTGAGCATAATGCAGAATATCATCCCTATTTTATTAAATCTGAATATCCAAAGTTAATTGAAAAATATAATATTCCGCTGGACGAATACCCGCGCCGCTGTGAAAAACAGATTGCTGAGTGGGAAGAGATGCGGGATGAGCTGGTTAAAAATGAGGAATTAGAACATGAGCGGACACACGAATATGCCTCTTATATCATGGAAGCTATGGAAACTGGCAGGCCATATAAGATTGGGGGCAATGTTTTAAATATGGGGCTGATTGATAATTTACCCCAAAAAGCAGTGGTTGAAGTACCCTGTCTGGTTGACCGCAGTGGAATTTCTCCCTGTCATGTGGGAGAACTGCCAGAGCAGCTGGCTGCACTCAACCGGACAAATATTAATGTCCATTTAATGACTATCAAAGCCGCCTTAGAGAAAAAGAAAAAATATATTTACCAGGCGGCAATGCTTGATCCCCATACTGCTTCTGAATTAACTATTGACGAAATAGTTAATTTATGTGATGATTTAATTGAGGCCCATGGAGACTGGCTGCCTGAATATAAATAAAAATAAGGTGGGATTTACATAATGCCAAAAAATAAAAAGAGGATAATTATACTTGCATTTACTATCATGTTTATGAACGGAGTTGTGAATAATATAAGGGGGCAGGTCGGTCCATATATTATGGATGATTTTGGCCTCAACTACAGCCGACTTGGTTTTCTGCTTTCCTTTATTTCAATTGGCTCAATGCTTATCTTTTTCAGCAGCGGAAAATTAATCGAAAAATTCGGCCTGATAAAACTTCTCTTTTATGGAGTTGTCTATAATACCCTGGCTCTGGCGGGAGTTTATGCTTCCTTTAATTATTATACACTGCTGACTGCCTTCTTTTTTCTGGGTACAGGTATAACTCTCTTAAATATTGTAGCTGTAAATCTCACTTCAATCTCTTACAGTGAAAAACGGGGTAAGATGATTAACCTGCTTCATCTTTTTTATGGGGCCGGAGGGATTATTGCCCCTTATTTTGTGACTTCAATTTTAAAACTTGGTTTCAGCTGGAATTATTCATTTTTGTTTTCAATTATTTTACTGGTGATTATCTTTTTTGAATTCAACTCAGCTTCACTGCCTGAGATTGAATCAAGTGGAAAAAAGGTAATGAAAAGCACCTCAGAACTGCTCAAGGATAAAAAAGTAATTTTGTTTTCACTAATTATATTTTTTCAGGTCGGGGTGGAGTTTTCAATTGTGACCTGGCTGGCACCTTTTTTGAGAGATGCTCAGTCCAGATCTGATCTGACAGTTAGCTTTTATTTATCTCTCTTTTTTATCTGCTTTACAGCGGGAAGATTCCTGGCCAGTATTATAGTTGAAAAGATTGGCTATTATAATTTTTTAATTATTACAGGTGGGGCGGCAGCCTCCCTGATTTCGCTTGCTTTAATTGGCGGCTATAACTTTACAATCTTGATTCCGATTTCTGGTCTCTTTTTAGCAGGGCAGGTTCCGACCCTCCAGGCTGCAATTTTAGATAGTTTTGACAGCAGTGGAATTAAAGTGGTTGGTTTTGCTCAGACTGCCGGTATGATCGGCTTAACAGTTCTTTCTAACTGGGTGGTTGGATTTATTAATGACTTTATAGCAATTGAGGCAGGTTTTGTCTTTTTAGTTATTATTCTGGCTGCAGCTTTAATTTTAAGCTATTATTTAAAAAAGTTAAATCAAAAAAAGATACTTTAAACTTCATTATACTAAGGAATAAGGATGGTTTTAATGACAGAGAAATGGTGGCATGATTCAGTAATTTATCAGATTTATCCTAAAAGTTTCAATGACAGCAACAACGATGGTATTGGGGACCTGGCTGGTATAATAGAAAAACTTGATTACTTAAATCAGCTGGGAATAGATCTAATCTGGCTCAGTCCAGTTTTTTCTTCTCCGATGAAAGATAACGGCTATGATATAGACGATTATTATGCAATTGCCGAGCAGTTTGGCTCAATGGAAGAGATGGAAGAGCTGATTGCTGAAGCTGACAGAAGAGGAATTGGAATTATGATGGATTTAGTAATCAATCACAGTTCCGACCAGCATCAGTGGTTTAAGGAATCTCGCAAATCTAAAGCTAATCCAAAAAGAGATTATTATATCTGGAGGGATCCGAAGGCAGATGGGAGCCCACCGACAAACTGGCGCTCAATTTTCGGCGGCTCGGCCTGGACCTATGATGAGCAGACTGAGCAGTATTACTTACATACCTTTGCTGAAGAACAGCCTGATTTAAACTGGGAAAATAAAAAACTGCGGCAAAAATTGTATCAGCTGGTAAACTGGTGGCTGGATAAAGGACTGGCCGGTTTTAGAGTAGATGCAATCAGCTATATTAAAAAGAATGAGTTTAAGGACCAAAAGGTAAATGGACCTGACGGCCTGAGTAGTATTTTTGATGCTTCTGCCAATCAGCCTGGAATTTTGGACTTATTAAATGAATTAAAGGCTGAGACTTTTTCCAACTATCAGATTGTGACTGTAGCAGAATTATATGCAGAAGATAATAAAAGGATGCAGGAATTTGCTGGAGATGATGGCCCCTTTGACCTGGTCTTTGATTTCCGCCATGTTGATTTAGATTTAAGTGAGGGAAGTGAGTGGTTTAAGCAAAGAGACTGGGATTTAGTTGAGTTAAAAGAGAGATTAAACGAAATTCAAAAAACCTATTCAGCTAATAGAAGACCGGCAATTTTCTGGGAAAATCATGATCAGCCCCGTTCTTTAAATAAATATCTTGCTGAATCTGAAATTAATAATTATTCAATTAAGATGCTGGCAGCTGTTTTTATGCTGCAGCGGGGAATCCCCTTTATTTATCAGGGTCAGGAAATCGGAATGACAAATGTTAAATTTGAGAATATAGATGATTACCAGGATCTGGCAACTCACGGCTTATATCAGGAAGCTTTAAAGGCCGGTTATGGGAAAGAAGAAGTGATGGAGGTTGTCTGGAGAAGGAGTAGAGATAACAGTCGGACTCCAATGCAGTGGTCTGATGAAAAAAATGCCGGCTTTTCTAAAGCAGAGCCCTGGTTAAAAGTTAATCCCAATTATCAGAAAATCAATGTGGAAGAAAATCTAAAAGATGATAATTCTATTTTTTATTTTTACAAAAAACTGATCAAGCTCAGAAAAAATAGCCCTTATCAGGAGATAATTGTTGATGGGAAATACAGGCCTATTCTGGAATCAGATCCAAATCTAATAGCCTACCTCAGAGAAAAAGCAGGAGAGAAACTGGTTTTAATTGCTAATTTTAAAAACAAAAAAGTCGATCTCAATTTAGATTATCTGGTTGAAGAAGTTATTTTAAGTAATTATCCGGACCATGATTACAGGGATTTAAAAAACAAGAAATTAGATTATCAGTTAAGACCCTTTGAAACAATTTTATTGAAAGTTGCATAGACAATAAAAAGACTGCTAAAATTTTATTTTTTAGCAGTCTTTAAAATTCATATTGATTTTAGCTTAAGCAGCAAAACCCTGATTAGCTGATATTTTGCGAGTAGAATTATGATAAGAATTTTCTCTTTTATTGATTAAATATTTATTTTTAAATTTATTTTTCTTATTTTTATTGATTTCACTGGAATTACTAGTTTTTTTATCTTTGCTATTGGTTTCTTTTTTGTTTAATTCTGCCTGTGCTTCCATTTTCATTTGAGTAGCTCTGGCTGCAATTTGCAGATCTGCTCCAGAAGGCTGGGCAGGAGCTGTAGCTGCTCTTTTAATCTGATCAGCTTTTTTTACTGTTTCCTCAGGAGTTTTTGCAGGGGAAGTTTCAATATCAACTGAACCACCAACAGCATAGCGTTTATTATCAGGTCCTGTAGTATACGAATAAGAGGCTGAGCCTGCATACTGTCCACCAGCAGATTGATGAGCCATCTCATGAGCCCGAACTTCTCGATCTCTGCGTTTTAACTTTTCAATTTCCCGCTCTTCAGCATCGCTAAATTCATTTTCAGGACTATTTTCATTTTTGTTTTCATAATTTTGATTCTGTCCTTCGGCAGAGCTGGAAGAATTATCTACAGCATTCTCAAGACTATTATTCTGAATACCTTCATCTTCAGAAGTATTAATACCTAAATCAATACTCTTTGACTGAGAGTTGCTGTTATTAATATTTGATTTAATAGCCCATCCAGGAACCGGCTGACTGCTTAATGATGACATTGCTAACATTTGACTCACCTCATTTATCTCTTTTCCTTATTATACTATAGTAATAATTTTCAAGCAAATAAATCAGCCAATTTAACTAAAATAATAAAATCACCTCAAAAATTACTTTACAGACTTAAAAAATAATGCTATAATCAACTTAGTTAATTTAATAAATTAACAAAGAAACGGATGTGAGAATAAATGGAAAAAGGCAGTTTTAAAAATATGAAAAAACAGAATCAGAAAAATATACTTACTTTAATCAAAAATGAAGACGGTATTTCTAGAGCTCAAATAGCAGAAAAACTTGATGTTTCAAGGGCCACTGTAACTAATATAGTCAGAGAACTGGTTAAACTTGATCTGGTAGAAGAATCAAAAATGGGAAAATCAAGAGGTGGCAGAAGACCGATGCTGCTTAAATTAAATCCAGAAGGGGCTTATGTAATTGGAATTGAATGGGGAATTGAAGCAGTCAAAGCTGTTTTAATTAATATTGAAGCAGAAATAATTGCTGAAGATCAGATTTTACCACCGAAATATACTTTAGAAGAATATAAAAAACAGACTTTTTCTCTAATCAAAAAATATCAAAAAAAATTCCAGCATAACAGCAAAATTATTGGGATTGGACTCGGGATCCATGGACTGGTTGATCCTGAAGCTGGTAGATCAATTTTCACTCCGCATTTTGAGTGGGGAGAGGTTGATATTAAAAGTATTTTAGCTAAAAAATATGATTATCCGATATTTATTGATAATGATGTCAGGATGATGGCGGCAGGCGAAATTTGGCAGGGGAGAGATGACTTCATCTTTATTAATACTGGTTCTGGTATTGGGGCAGCGCTTGTATTTAAAGGTGAGCTGTATTATGGAAATAATTATGCAGCCGGAGAATTTGGTCATATGAAACTGACTGATAAGGGACCTGTTTGTCACTGTGGTAAAAGTGGCTGTCTGGAGGCGCTTTCCTCAAAAGAAAGTATTATTTCCCGCTATCAAAAACTAAAAGAACTGAGCAAAAAAGTTAATTTTAATACAGTAATGCAAAATTATCAAAGAGAAGAGAGTGAGGCCCTACTGGTTGTAAATGATGCCTTAAAATATTTTGGCAGGGCAATCTCAGATCTGGTTAACATTTTAAATCCGGAGGCAGTTATAATTGGAGGTCTTTTTGCTGAGTACAAAGACTTATTAATTGAGCCTCTCTATCATATTGTGGCAGAAGAGTCTTTAAATCAGGCTGTTAAAGATTTAAAGATTACTACAGCCCATTATCAGAATTTTGCCGGTGCTGCGGGCGCAGCAGAAAAGGTTTTAAATAATTTTTTTGAATTAAACATCTAAGTTTATACTCAAATTTAAGGAGGACAAAAAATGAACATTTTAGTAACTGGTGGAGCAGGTTATATTGGCAGTCATGTATTAAAAGCACTTTTAAAAGAAGGTCATCAGGTAGTTACTTTTGATAATTTACAGAAAGGCCATCGGGAGGCAGTAATAGGAGGAAAATTTGTAGAAGGTGATCTCTCAGATCAAAAACACATAGAAAATGTGATGGCGGAGAATAAAATAGAAGGAGTCATTCACCTGGCAGCAGACAGCCTGGTTGGAGAGTCAATGGAAAACCCGGCAAAATATTATCGAAATAATTTTGCTAACGGTATTAATTTATTAGAAGCGATGGTCAAAAATGATGTAAAAAACATTGTATTTTCTTCGACAGCTGCTGTTTATGGTGAACCTGATCAGATTCCAATTAAAGAAGAAAATCAGACAGTGCCAACCAATACCTATGGAGAAAGTAAATTATTTTTTGAAAAGGCATTGAAACGCTATGATGATATTCATGGCATTAATTTTGTTTCTCTCCGCTATTTTAATGCAGCAGGGGCAGATCCAGAGGGAGAAATTGGTGAGGCTCATGATCCTGAAACACATTTAATTCCAATTGTGTTGCAGACTGCCCTAGGAATTAGAGATAAGATATATATTTTTGGTGATGATTATCCAACTCGGGATGGCAGCTGTATTAGAGATTATATTCATGTAAATGATCTAGCAGCAGCTCATGTGCTTGCTGTAGAAGCGCTGGGTGCAGGAAAGGAAAGTTCAATCTATAACCTGGGTAATGGAGAAGGTTATTCAGTTAAGGAAGTTATTGATACAGTTAAGGAAGTGACCGACCGTGATTTTGAAGTCGAAGTTGCCAAAAGGAGAGCTGGAGATCCGGCAGTTCTAATTGCAAGTTCTGATAAAATTCAGCAGGAATTAAACTGGCAGCCAGAATATCCAGAGTTAGAAAAGATAATTTCGACAGCCTGGCAGTGGCATAAATCAGGTGGTTTTTAAGAATAATTAGTAAGCTAAAAAGACCAGCGGATTCCTAATCTGTAGGTCAAGAGTAAATAGTTGAGATATATTTTAACTTTAATTAAAATTTAAAAGAGGTGGAAAAATGAATAAACAAGAGTTGTGGGATAAGTTTGGAAAGACTTTTAGAGATTTTGATTTAGAAAGTGGCGCCTATAAAGCACCGGGACGGGTTAATTTGATTGGAGAGCATACAGATTATAATGATGGCTTTGTAATGCCTATGGCAATCGAAAAAGAAATTACTATGCTGGCCCAGTTGCGTCCTGATAAAAAAGTTAAATTTTATTCTCTGGACTACGATCAGCTTGTCGAGTATGATCTGGATAATTTAGAATACGATCAGAAAAATGTCTGGGCCAACTATCTGTTGGGAGTTATAGATGAGATTCAGAAATTGGGAGAGACACTGCAGGGGTTTAATTTAATGTTTACTGGGAATGTTCCTCAGGGTTCAGGCTTAAGTTCTTCTGCAGCGCTTGAGGTAGTTACAGCACTGGCCGTAACTGATCTGCACAAAATTAAGATTGATGGAGTTGAGATGGCTTTACTTGCCCAGCGGGCAGAAAATAATTTTGTTGGTGTTCAGTGTGGCATCATGGATCAGTATATTTCTCGGCTGGGCAAAAAAGATCATGCGCTTTTAATTGACTGCCGCAGCAATGATTATAAACTGGTACCCTTTAAAAATGAAAATTATCAGATAGTAATCTGTAATTCTAAAGTGGAAAGAGGACTTGTTGATTCTGAATACAACCAGCGACGCAATGAATGTAACCAGGCGGTAGAATTTTTGTCAGAGAAAGAGGATAAAACTATAAAAGCTTTGAGAGATGTTGATTTAGAGACTGTAATCAAATATAAAGATCAGCTGGCTGAAAATGTTTATAAGAGAGCTCATCATGTGGTAAGCGAAAATGCTCGAGTGCTGGCCAGTAAAAAAGCTCTAGAAGCTGATGATATGCAGAAATTTGGTGATTTAATGTATGCCTCTCATGAGAGCTTAAGTAAAGACTATGAAGTAAGCTGTAAGGAATTAGATATTCTAGTAAAGCTGGCAGCCGAAGAGGAAGTAGAGGGAGCCAGAATGACAGGTGCTGGTTTTGGAGGCTGTACAGTTAATCTGGTCAAAAAATCAAAAGTAGTTGACTTTGTAGAAAATATTAAAGAAAAATATAAATTAGAAACAGGGATTGATGCTGAAGTTTATGTTAGTAATCCCGGTGATGGGGCTCGTAAATTATAAATGTTATATTAAAAATGAGATTGAGAAATTTAGACTACCTTTTCTCAATCTCATTAAAAGTTTAAGGAAAAACAAATATCAGAAAAATTTAACTTAAAATAAAATTAAAAACACTTGATTAATTAAATAAATTATGTTACTATTTTTATAAATCAAACTTAAATCGATTTAAAAGAGGTAATCATATGATTAGATTAAAAGATGTTGCAAAAAAAGCAAATGTTTCTCCTGCTACCGCTTCTTTAGCTTTAAATGATAATGAGCTGGTAAATGACAAGACAAAAGCTAGAGTAAAAAAAGTGGCAAAAGAAATGAACTATATTCCTGATGCAAGAGCAAAGGCTTTAAAGACTAAAGAAACGAAAATTATTGGACTTGTTATTCCAGAAATAGATAACCCTTTTTTCTCAGAAATTGCAAAAGAAATAAAAACTGTCGCTAAAAAGAATGGTTATAATATTATCTACTGTGGAGTGGAAAGTAAAGAAGATGAACTGGATTATATTACCCTTTTTCGAGGTATGCAGGTAGATGGTGCTATTTTTGCCTCTTCTGTCAGTACTTCCGATTTAAATATAGATTTGATCAAAGAATTGGCTGATAATTTTATTCCAGTTGTTTTTATTGACCGACTTTTAGATGCTGGAGATAGAATTGATTCTGTTAATTCTGATCTGGAAAGAGCAGCTTTTATTGCAGCAGAACATCTTTATAATCTGGGGCATAGAAAAATTGCTTTTGCTGGTAAGGAGAATGAATTTAGAATGACCGGTTATTTAAAAGTTTTAAAGAAATATAACTTAAATTATGATAATCAATATTTATTTAAAAATATACTTTCATTTGAAGATGGTTATAAATTAGGCAAAAAAATTGCCGACCAGTTAGAAACGAAGAGGCCAACAGCAATTTTATCTCATAATGACGAAGTTGCTATTGGTTTAGTCCAGTCTCTTGTTAGTTCCGGAATTAGTGTGCCGGATAAAATATCCATTTGTGGAATTGATAATATTCGTCTCTCACACTTTTATAATCCTGCTTTAACAACTGTTGATATACCTAATAAAAAGATGGCGAGAAAAGCGATAAAATTATTGCTGAATAAAATTAAAAATAAAAATAAGTCTGCAGCCAGGCATATTAAATTTGATGTTTCTTTAATTGAAAGAGAAACTACTCAAAAAGTTGGGCTTAATATTTAATATAGAACTTGATTTTAGGGAATTTTAAATAAAATTTCTTTAAACAGAATTTAAATCGATTTAAATAAAGTTAATATTCTTACTTTAAATCGATTTAAAGATAAAATAGTTTAGTTTAAGTAAATACATACTTAAGGGGGGATGATTTAGCAAAAGTTTAAATCGATTTAAAACACTTGCTGGTTAGGTCTGTAACTTAACTAAAATTTTTAGGAGGATGAAAATGAAGAAAAAATTAACTGTATTATTTTTAATGTTGATGATGCTGGCTGGGTTTTCAACTTTGAGCTTTGCTCAGGAAAATGCTACAATTA
Organism: Halanaerobium sp. ST460_2HS_T2; assembly: GCF_003337665.1. Classification (NCBI taxonomy): domain Bacteria; kingdom Bacillati; phylum Bacillota; class Clostridia; order Halanaerobiales; family Halanaerobiaceae; genus Halanaerobium; species Halanaerobium sp. ST460_2HS_T2. Next base: position 106,089 of record NZ_QPJF01000005.1, on the reverse strand, counting down.
CAGTCTGGTGCTGGGATCCTAATTTTAATATTTATGCTATGGAAAAAGCAGCAGATATTTATAAAGATATTAATCCAAATGTGACAGTAGATGTACAGGAAGTTGCCTGGGAAGATATCCAGACAAGATTGAGTACCTCTCTGAGTGCAAATCAAACAAAAGATCTACCTGATATTGTTTTAATGCAGGACAATGCCCTAATTAAAAATGTTAGTAGTTTTCCGGATGCCTTTTATGACCTATCAGATAGTGGTATAAATTTTGATAAATTTGCAGACTTCAAAGTAGAACTGACTACTGTAGATGGTAGAAATTATGGTGTTCCTTTTGATAACGGAGCAGCAATTAATGCAATGAGAGTTGATGTTTTAGAAGAAGCAGGTTATACAATTGATGATTTTACAGATATTACCTGGAAAGAGTTTATTGAAAAAGGTTCAAAAGTTAGAGAAAAAACTGGGAAACCATTACTTTCTGCTATTGCTGGGGAATCTGATCTGTTAATGGTTATGCTGCAGAGTACAGGTAACTGGTTATTTGATAGCAATGGAGAACCATATATAACTGAAAATGAAGCACTAAAAGAAGTGATTAGAGTTTATCAGGAATTATTAAAAAAGAAGATTTTAGTTGAAGTAAATGACTGGGATCAGTATATTAGTTCATTTCAGAGTGGAACTGTAGCTGGGACCATGAATGGGGCCTGGATTATCGGATCAATTGTGCCGGTAGAGGAGCAGGCTGGAGATTGGAGAATAACTAATATTCCTCGATTTGGCAGTATTGAGGGAGCAACAAATTACAGCAGTCAGGGTGGATCAAGTTGGATGGTAATGGCAAGTTCTAAAAATCCAGAGTTGGCAGCTGATTTCTTAAATCAAACATTTGCCGGTAGTAAAGAATTATACGAAACAATACTCCCTTCATCAGGAGCACTGGCAACTTACTTACCAGCAGGTGATAGTGAAGTTTATAATGAACCTCATCCTTATTTTGGTGGTCAGAAAATTTATTCAGATATAACTGATTTTGCTTCTAGAGTTCCAAGAGTAAAATACGGTATCTATAATTATGAAGCAAGGGATGCTGTTAGTACAGCAATTACACAGATAATGCAGGGTCAGAATATAATGGATGCTTTAAATGAGGCACAATCAACTGTAGAATTCCAGATGTGGTAAAATAAAAGTCAGTTGGGGGGGACTATCCCCCTCAACTTTTTTAAAGGAGGTTAGAATGATACATACAACTATCGAAAAAATTAAAAGTTATAAAAACGGTTTTTCAATTAATACAAAACACAAACTGATTGGCTGGTTTTTTGTTATTCCTGGAGCTCTTCTGATTTTTTCATTTTATTTTTATCCTATAATTAGAGCTTTTATTCTTTCACTTCAGGGAGGAGTCGGCAATAATCTGAGATTTGCCGGACTGTTTAATTATAAGCGGCTGCTCCAGGATGGTCTTTTTAAACAATCAATGTTTAATGTTTTTATTTATTTAATTTTACAGGTTCCAATTATGCTTAGTCTGGCACTGATTTTAGCTGGAATACTAAATGATAGGACTTTAAAATTTAGAAGTTTTTTTAGAACAGCTATCTTTGTACCCTGTGCAACTTCTCTTGTTTCTTATGCAATTATTTTTCGCTCAATGTTTGCTCTAGATGGTTTTATAAATACAATTTTAATGAATTTAAATATCCTTGCTGAACCAATTAACTGGCTTGGTGGTCCCTGGACAGCAAGACTGCTAATTGTAATTGGACTGACCTGGCGCTGGACAGGATATAATATGATTTTTTATCTGGCAGGGTTGCAGAATATTGATCCGGCAATTTATGAGGCAGCAAAAATTGATGGTGCAAGTGCTTTTGATCGTCTGACTAAAATAACTATTCCAATTTTAAAACCAATTATTCTGCTGACAACCATTATGTCTACAAATGGAACTCTGCAGATTTTCGATGAAACTCAGAACCTTACCAGTGGGGGACCGGCTAATGCTACTCTATCTGTGTCACAGTATATTTATCGATTATCTTTTGAATATGTACCACGGTTTGGTTATGCAGCAGCAATTGCTTTTGTTGTTTTTATAATAGTAGCTGTTTTATCATTTATGCAGCTTAAGGTTGGTGATGAAAGATGAGAAAAGAAAAAATATTTAGAGCATCCAAGTATTTATTTTTAATTTCAATTTCATTTTTGTCTTTATTTCCTCTATTGTGGATGTTTATTGCTGCAACCAATAAAAGTGTTGATGTACTTGCAGGAACATTATTTCCAGGGACTAATTTAGTTGAAAATTTTAAAACACTAACAGCTAATACTAATCTTTACAGAGCGATGTGGAATTCTTTTAAATATGCAGCTGTAACTACTCTAGCAAGTTTATTAGTTTCTTCACTTGCTGGTTATGGTTTTGAAATTTATCATGATCGAGGTAAAGATTTTTTAATGAATATCTTATTACTTTCAATGATGGTTCCTTTTGCAGTAATTATGGTACCATTATATATGCTATTTGGTAATTTAGGTTTATTAAATACAACTGCCGGATTTGCTCTGCCAACAGTTTCAACGGCTTTTTTGATCTTTTTATTCAGACAGAGCAGTCGTAATTTTCCTCATGAAGTAATTGAAGCTTCGAGATTGGATGGTTTAACTGAAGTTGGAATTTTCTTTAGAATGTTTATTCCCATAATGCGTTCTACATATGCAGCGGCAGCAGTTATTACTTTTATGAATGCCTGGAATAATTATCTCTGGCCTTTAATTATTATGCAAAAAGAAAGCGCCAGAACTATGCCGCTCTTAATTTCAAATTTAACAGCAGGTTATACAATAGATTATGGGGTTTTAATGCTTGCTGTAGGAATTAGTATTCTGCCAACTTTAATTATTTTTCTAGCCTTACAAAAGAATTTCGCCGAGGGAGTTACCGGATCAGCTAAATAATTAGTTATTTAAAATAATAATTTTGGAATAAATATAGAAAAAGAAAGGGAGTTAAATATGCAAAAATATGATTTATTTAACGGACAAATAGATTCAATGCTTCATGGTGCAGATTATAATCCTGATCAGTGGTTACATCGACCTGATATTTTAAAAAAAGATATTGAATTAATGAAAAAAGCAAACTGTAATGTGATGAGTCTGGGGATTTTTGCCTGGGCTACTCTGGAGCCAGAGGAGGGAAAATACCAATTTGAATGGCTGGATCAGGTAATTGATAATTTATATGAAAATGATATTAATGTAATTCTCGCAACACCCAGTGGAGCAAGACCCGACTGGCTGGCAGCAAAATATCCTGAGGTTTTAAGAGTGAATTCTGATCGCAGTAAAAATTTATTTGGAGAAAGACATAATCACTGCTATACGGCTCCTGTTTACAGAGAAAAAATAGCTAAATTAAATAGAAAACTGGCTCAAAGATACGGAGATCATCCGGCAGTTATAATGTGGCATGTCTCTAATGAATATGGGGGAGAATGTCACTGTGATCTCTGTCAGGCAGAGTTTCAAAGCTGGCTTAAAGATAAATATGGTGATTTAGAAACTTTAAATCGGGCCTGGTGGTCCACATTCTGGAGTCATAATTATACAGACTGGGAAAATATAGAATCACCAGCCCCTCAGGGTATGCAGTCTAGTCACGGACTTGTTTTAGATTGGAAAAGATTTGTAACTCAGCAGACCCTGGATTTTTACAAAAATGAAATTAAACCTTTAAGGGAGCTGAGTCCAGATATTCCGGTAACAACAAACTTTATGTATAGATATAATGGACTTGATTATTCAAAATTTGCAGATGAGGTTGATGTTATTTCCTGGGATAGTTACCCAAGCTGGCACAGTGATCATGAAAGCGATAGTTATAGAGCTGCAGATGTAGCTTTTATGCACGATTATTTTAGATCACTAAAAGATGGAAAACCATTTTTACTTATGGAAAGTACCCCCAGTAAAACTAACTGGCAGCCGGTTGCAAAACTTAAAAGGCCCGGCATGCATAAGCTTTCTTCCCTCCAGGCAGTGGCTCATGGTTCAGATTCAGTACAGTATTTCCAGTGGCGTAAGGGCAGAGGAGGTTTTGAAAAATTTCATGGAGCAGTAGTTGATCACGTTGGGCATGAAAATACCAGGGTTTTTAAAGATGTTAAAAATTTAGGGGCAGATCTGAAAAAACTGAATAAAATTGTAGGTACCACAGTTGAGCCAGAAGTTGCAGTTATTTTTGATACTGAAAATCGCTGGGCAATTAATGAAGCTTCAGGACCAAGACAGAAAAAAAGAAATTATGTAGAAAGCTGTGTCAAACATTATCAGGCTTTCTGGAAAAAAGGGATTTCCGTAGATGTAATAGATCAGACAAAAGATTTTTCAAAGTATAAAATAGTTGTGGCTCCTATGTTATATATGCTTAAAAATGGAACTGCAGCTCGTTTAAAAGAGTTTGTTAAAAATGGAGGAACTGTTGTCAGTACTTACTGGTCAGGGATTGTTAATGAAACTGATCTGTGCTTTGAAGGCGGATTTCCTGGAAAATTGAAAGATTTATTTGGAATTTGGTCCGAAGAGCTGGATGTACTCTATGATAATGATAGTAATACAATTATTTTTAATCAGGAAAATGAATTAAATCTGACTGGAGAATATACAGCAAAAATTTTCTGTGATCTCATTCATCTTAAAGAAGCAAAATCTCTGGCTGAATATAAAAATGATTTTTATGCCGGTCGGCCTGCTTTAACAGTAAATGAATATGGAAACGGAAAGGCATATTACATTGCTTCCAGAAATGAAGAAAAGTTTGTAGATGATTTTTATCAAAGCCTAATTGAAAAACTGGATTTAAATCAGCCTTTAAATGTAAAATTACCAGAAGGTGTAACCGCACAAACAAGAAGTGATGGAGAAAATGAATATGTTTTTATTATGAACTTCAGCAATCAGAAAAAGGAGATATTTTTAAATAAAAAACAATTTAGTTTATTAAAAGAAAGTAATTTAAACAAAAAAATAGAATTAGGCAGTTATGAGATTGAGATTATAAAAAAAGTGTAAAATTAAAAAAACAATCTTTATCTGATGATATAGAATCCCCTTATGGTAGACGGATTGAATAATATCCGCTCTATCCAGAAGGGGTTTTTCTTTTTAAACCACTTTTAGTCCGGCAGATTCAAATTCATCGATGATTTTAATATCAGCATTACTGTCAGTTATTAAAGTATCAATGTCTTCAAAATTAACAAATTTAGCAAGCCCGGTCTGGTTTAATTTACAGTGATCAGCCAGAATGATAATTTCATTAGTCTGTTTAATCATATTTTCTTTAACCTCAATTTCCAGTTCATTTGAATCTGTAGCACCATGCTGAACAGTTATTCCCTTACAGGAGGCAAAAATCTTATCAGCAAAATATTTTTTAACTGTTTCATTAGCCAGTGGCCCTACAAAAGAAAAAGAATTGGAGCGTAGAGTTCCTCCGGTCGAAATTACAGTAATATTATCATAATCAATTAATTCCATCATTATCTTAATTGAATTTGTAATAACAGTTAAATTATTAAGATTTGCCAGTTCTCTTGCTAAATACATGGCAGTTGTACTTGCATCCAGAAAAATTGTTTCACCTTCTTCAATCAAGTTAACTGCTTTTTTTGCTATTTCAGTTTTAGAATTTTTCATTTTATTTTCCCGAACATTAAAACTGAGTTCAGCTTTACTATTTGTTTCTATCGCAACTGCCCCTCCATGGATGCGAGATAATAATTCTCTTTCATCCAAAACATCAAGATCTCTTCTAATTGTTTCTTCAGTTACATCCAATTCTTCACTTAAATCTGATACATGGACTGTTCCATCAATATTTATTTTTTCTAAAATTCTCTGTCGTCTTTCTTCAGCTAGCATAAAATCACTTCCTTATTATATATATTATAAACTCATTACAATCTGTTGGTCAACATTTGCTATTAAACTACTGCCTATATATTTTCCCTGTTTTATAATAATTTCTTTAGCAGCAGCTGAAGCTAACTTTAAAACATCAATTTTACCGGCTAAAATTAATGTTAATCTCCCTGAACCCATTTTTTTACAGTCAATAATTTCTAGAGGGAAATCATCTGTCAATTGATCAGCAGCTGTGATTAGAGCAATTAAACCTCTGGAATCTAGAAAAAGAAGAGAGTCATAATTTTGTTCTTTTAATTTATTTGTTTTAAACTTACCTATTCTAGTATCTTTACTAAAGAAAAAATCAATAATATTTTTATCAGGGCTATTTATTACCTTAGTTGAAATTAGTCTGGAAACTCCAGCTTTGATTATATTTTGAGAAGGTATTTGCTGGCAGATATTTTTAACAGTTTCTACAGCAATTTCTCTGCCATTAAGACAAGAACTGTGTTTTCCATTAAATACTGCAGTATTATATGCTGAACCATATCTTTTATATGTAATAAAATTGAGGTTAGTACTTTTTAAGACTTCATCAACAGCAGCAATAAGTGGGCTAAAACTTCTGCATTCGATTAACAAATAATTATTTTCCATTTATATCCCCTCTTTACTAAGCTGTTTAATTGTTAAAGCTGGATTGCTCAGAATAGAAGAGGCTGGTGATTTATAATACTTAGCAGCAGTTCTACGGGCAACTTTTTCTGCAGCAGCTAGAGCGTCATTGCTACCTTGAAATTTAAGACAGACAATTAAACCCGGAGTTCCAGCCCCACCTTTTGACTTTTCCATTGCCAGTAATTCTACATCGGTAGTTTTTAAGACCTGATCTGCAGTTTTTAAAGCTGCTGAAAAAGTAAATACTTCAATTAAGGCTATTGCATTTTTTATTTCAGCATAATTGGTTTTATTACTTTTATTATTTGAACTATCTTTTTTTAAAATATATTTTTCGAGCTCATTACTTAGATTGTTTATAGATACTGCTCCTAAAACATCATTAATTTTTGCTGCTTCTCTTTTTCCGATTTCTAAAGCATTATTTATTTCTGCTGTATTACCACTTATGATAACAGAAGAAAGGCCTGCACCTAGACTGTTTTTTGCACCTATAAAATCAACATTTGAGAATTTAAGCATTTTATTAAGAGCAAAATAGGTAGCGGAGCGTCCCTTACATTCTAAAACTCCATAATTTCTTCCCATAATTTTCACCTCAAATTAAGCTAACATTATTATATATTAATAATTTTGATTTAATTTTAACACAATTTTCTTATATAATCAATTTTTTAAGTAAATAAAAACACAAAAAACAAAAATAAATAAATAAAAAACCAAAAAAAGATTGAAATAAAATAAAATATACTGTATAATATATTTGTAATTAAGCAAATAAAACAAAAAAAGAGGTGATAAAATGAAGAACGAATTTCAATTAAAAAAAGATATATGCGAAATTGGCAGAAGAATCTATCAGAATGGTTTTGTAGCTGCTAATGACGGAAATATATCGATCAGAATTGGAGAAAACGAACTGCTTGCAACGCCAACTGGTGTAAGTAAGGGATTTATGACACCCGATATGATTGTGAAAACGGATATGGAAGGTAATGTAATTTCAGGTAAGTTAAAACCATCTTCTGAACTCAAAATGCACATTGATGTTTATAAACAGCGTGATGATGTTAAATCTGTGGTTCATGCTCATCCGCCAACAGCAACTGGCTTTGCAGTAGCAGGCATTCCACTTAATGACATGATAATGCCGGAGGTTATTATAAGTCTGGGTACTGTGCCAATTGCAGAATATGGTACACCTTCAACAATGGAGATACCAGAAAACGTACGTAAATATCTTGACTGTTATGATGGAGTACTTCTGGAAAATCACGGTGCTTTAACAGTAGGTACAGATTTGACAAATGCTTATTTTAAAATGGAAACTATTGAACTGGCAGCAAAAATTAATCTAACAGCCAGACAGTTAGGTGGAATTAAAGAAATTTCTAATGATAATGTAGATAGATTATATCAAATTAGAGAAAAGTTAGGTGTTCAGGGTAAACATCCTGCTACCTGTAAAGTTAATCCTAATCAAAAAAATAGTAATTTAAATTCCAGTACTAATGATATATCTGAAGATAATCTGGAAACTCTGGTAAGCGAAATTACCAAGAAAGTTATTTCTGAACTAGAATAATAAAAAAAGGGGGTCTCAAAATGGCCAATCAGTCAGTTGGATTGATCGAGGTTAGAGGTTTAGTTTCAGCTGTTCATGTTGTTGATGCAATGGTCAAGGCCGCCGGTGTCAAGCATCTTTCTACCAAAAAAGATCTTGGCGGTGGTCTGGTTACTATTGTTGTAGAAGGTGATGTTGGTTCTGTAAAGGCAGCTGTAGATGCAGGTAAGAACTCTGTCAGTGGTAGGGCAGAAGTTTTTTGTGCTGAAATTATTCCAAGACCACATCCTGGTTTAACAAAATATTTAAAATAAGAGGTGAAAAAAATGGCAAGAGAAGCAGTTGGATTTATAGAAGTTTATGGTTTTAGTCCAGCAATTTTAGCAGCAGATATTGCGTTAAAAACTGCAGATGTTGATTTAGCAGCGATTGAATCAACAAAAGGCAAACCTGGTTCACCCGGTTTAGTTGTTTTCATTAAGTTAAGAGGTAGCGTAGATGCGGTTAAGGCAGCAGTAGAGGCGGGTGTAGAAAAGGCTGCAAATTATACTGAAGTAATTGCCTCAAATGTAATTGCCAGACCGGATTCTTCTTTAAATAGTGTGGTGGATTACAGCAATGTCTGAAAATAATAGTAAAGAAAAAGTAAAGAATGATAAAGTTAATGAAGATGCTGTCAAAAAAGAAGATAGATATTTAGTAAAAGCTAAAAAAACTGAAAATAATGAAAGTGTTAAAAAATCTGATAAAAAAGAAGTTGAAATCAATTCTGATCTAAAAGTTAGTGAAGAAAAAAGTTCGGAACCAAAACAGGAGGTAAAAAAAATGAGTAAACAGGCACTTGGATTAGTAGAATGTAGAGGTTTAACTGCGGCTACAGAGGCAGCAGATGCAATGATCAAAGCGGCAAATATAGAATTAGTTGCAACAGAAAAAATAGGATCCGGTCTGGTATGTGTAATGGTTAGAGGAGATGTAGGAGCAGTAAAAGCAGCTACTGATGTTGGTGGCGAAGCTGTTTCTAGATTAGGTGAATTAGTAGCTGTTCATGTAATCCCAAGACCACATGATGAATTAGAAAAAATTCTACCAAAAGCAAAATAAGTATAAATAACTTTGGGAAAGGAGCTAGATAAATATGGGTAATTCTCTGGGACTTATTGAAACAATTGGTCTTTCAGGAGCTGTAGCAGCAGTTGATCAGATGTTAAAATCTGCTAATGTAGAATTAGTTGGAGAATATATATATTCAGGTTCTGGTTTAATAACCGTTATGGTACAGGGTGAAATTGGAGCAGTTCGAGCTGCAATAGAAGCAGGAGAACAGGCTGCAGGGAAACTGACAACAATAAAATCTGTCCATGTTATTCCAAGACCACACAGCGATACAGAAAGAGTTTTTCTGGCAAAAAAAGAAGAAAGTAATTAAAGGAGGTACATAAATGGCCGGTTTATCACTTGGTATGATTGAAACAAAAGGATTTGTTGGAGCAGTTGAAGCAGGAGATACAATGGTTAAAGCTGCTAATGTAGAGTTAGTTGGATATGAACAGATTGGCTCTGGTTATGTTTCAGTAATTATTCGTGGAGACATTGGAGCAGTAAAAGCTGCTGTTGATGCTGCAGTAGAAGCGGTAGGAAGAGTCGGTGAAATGGTTGATTATGATGTAATTGCCAGACCGGATAAAGGAATTAATGATATATTACCAAAGTAAAGAAATATTCTTAAATAAATATTTATATTTTATTGAGAAGGAGGTATGCAGTTGGATAAAAGTGATTTAATTCAAATGGTTACAGATCAAGTTTTAGAATCACTTAATGAGAAGAGTCTAAAATCTGATCAGTCAAAATATAAGATTCCAATTGGAATTTCTGTAAGACATATTCATATTACTCAGAGTGATTTAGAAAAATTATATGGTTCGGGATATAAACTTAGCAAAAAAAGTGACCTGGCTCAGCCGGGAGAATTTGCCTCAAATGAGGTTGTAACTCTTGTTGGACCAAGACTTAAAAGTATAGAAAATGTTAGAATCTTAGGTCCAGTTCGTGACCACACTCAGGTGGAAGTTTCCCAGACAGACGCTTTTACCTTAGGTATTAAACCACCAGTAAGACGTTCGGGAAATATTTCTGGCTCTGAATCATTAACTCTGGTTGGCCCAGAGGGATCAATAACTCTAAAAGAAGGGGTTATCAGAGCTAACAGGCATATACATATGCCACCTGAAGCAGCAGCCGAAATGAATGTTAAAGATGATGAGATCGTCAGTGTTGAAATCCCAGGTAAAAAAGGGGTTATTTTAAGAAATGTTCAGGTTAGAGTCAAAAAAGGCTGGGTTTTACAGATGCATTTAGATACAGATGATGCAAATGCTGCTGATGTTCAGTGTGGTTTAAAAGCCAGGATCATTAAGGAGTGAAACTAAATGCAAATAATGGAGGTAGTTGGTAATTTAATTGCTACCAGAAAAGATGAAAAACTGGTAGGATCCAAATTTTTAGTGTTAAAAGATTATCAGGCTAAAGATGATTCTCAACTAACTGTAGCTGTTGATCTTCTGGGAGCTGGAGTGGGAGAAAAAGTCTTGATAGTTGAGGGCAGTAGCGCTCGCAAAGCACTAAATAGAGATGATGTAGCAGTTGATGCTGTTGTAGTTGGAATTGTTGATAATATAGATATTAGGGAGTGATAGTTAATGGCAGTAGATGAAAATAAAATCGCTTCGATTGTTAAAACTGTATTAGAGAATATAGAAAAGGAAGGTGCTGCTCAGACTCAGGTTGCTGAAGGCAAAAGAGGAATTTTTTCAGATCTTGATTCAGCAGTAGGAGCAGCTGTAAAAGCTCAAAAAGAATATAAGGAAATGAAGAAAGAACAGAGAGCAGATTTAATTGAAGCTGTAAGAAATATTAGTGTTGAAAATGCAGAACGACTTGGTAAAATGGCTGTTGATATAACCGGCTTAGGTCGCTGGCAGGATAAAAAACAAAAAATTATTAACTCAGCTACTTTAACACCGGGTTTAGAAGATATAAAAACTGAAGTTTTAGATGGTGATGAAGGACTATCTTTGATTGAAAAAGTTCCGGTTGGTTTTGTAGTTTTAATTGCGCCAACTACCCATCCTATAGCTCAGATTGTTAATCATGCTATCTGTATGCTGGCTGCAGGTAATTCAACTTTTATCTGTCCTCATCCAAGAGCACAGGAAGTGACCAGAGAAATCATTAGATTAATTAATGATGCAATTGAAAAAGCTGGGGGCCCCAAAAATCTTGTTGTTGCCTTAGATAAAGTTAGTTTAGAAATTGTACAGACAGTTGTTAAACATCCAGAAACAGATATGATAATGGCTGCAGGGGGACCTTCTGTAGTTGAAATGGCACTGACAAGTGGTAAAAAAGCTATAGCAGCTGGCCCTGGTAATCCACCAGTACTGGTAGATGAAAGTGCTGATATTGCTCAGGCAGCAAAAGATATTATCAATGGAGCTGTTTTCGATAATAATATTTTATGTATAGCTGAAAAAGAAATTTTTGCTGTTAATTCAATCGCAGATCAGCTGTTAAAAGAATTAGCAAATAATGATTTTTATATATTAAGAGGCGAAGAAATAAATAAAGTTACAGATCTTGTTGTAAAAGATCCTGAACATGTAAATCCAGATTATGTAGGTAAAGATGCTGCAGTAATCTTAAATGATGCTGGAATAAATGTACCTGACAATATTAGAGGAGCAGTAATGGACGTAGATTTTGATCATCCTCTGGTAATGATTGAACAGATGCTGCCGGTTTTACCTCTGGTAAGAGTTAATGATTTTGCTGAAGGTTTAGAAAAATCATTAACAGCAGAACAGCATTTTGGCCATACAGCAATGCTGCATTCCAATCAGCTGGACAGAATTGCGGAATTCTCAAGAAAAATGGAAGTTACAATTTCAGTTATTAATGGACCTTCTTATGCAGGACTCGATGTTGAGGGTGACAGCAACTATACTCATTCAATTGCTGAACCTACCTTTGAAGGGATCTGTACTCCTAAAAATTATACGAGAGAAATAAGAACTTCAATCTGTGGAGGAATTCAGTTCTCATATTAAATATAGTCCAGTTAAATTATTATATTAAAAAGTTTCATTGGAGGTGAGCAAATGGCAGCAAATAAGATTATTGATTTGATAAGGAATGCAGGAGTTGTTGGAGCTGGCGGTGCTGGTTTTCCAACTCATGTAAAACTGGATGCAGAAGTAGATACTTTAATAGCCAATGGGGCTGAGTGTGAGCCATTATTAGAAGTCGATCAGCAGTTAATGAAATATAAAGCCCGGGAATTTGTCAGTGCTTTAGAAGATGCAAGAGAATTGCTGGGGGCAAAAAAGGCTGTTATAGCTTTAAAGTCGAAATATAAAGAAGAAATAGCCAGTATAAATAAAGTTCTAAAAGATTATCAGCAGATTGAAATTTTTGAGATGGAAAACTTTTATCCTGCTGGAGATGAACAGCAGATTGTTTACGAAGTAACAGGGCGTATTATTCCTGAAGGTGGAATTCCTTTAATGGTCAGTACTGTTGTCATTAATATTGAAACACTGGTTAATGTTAACAAAGCTTTAAAAGGAAAGAGTTTAACCGAAAAATATTTAACTATTACTGGTGAAGTTGAGAATCCGCAAACTTTAAAAGTACCGCTTGGAACTTCACTTAAAAAAATAATTGATCTGGCAGGTGGTGCCACAGTTAAAGATTATAAATTGATTGATGGTGGACCGATGATGGGTAAACTGGTAAATATAGAGGATGTTGTAACTAAAACCACCAAAGGTATTCTGGTTTTACCTGCAGATCATAAAATTATAATCGACCGCAGTGTGCCGATTGAAAATGATATTAGACGCTCGGTATCTGTCTGCTGTCAGTGCAGAGCCTGTACTGACGTCTGCCCACGTAATTTGCTGGGACATTCTCTTGAACCCCATATGATTATGCGTGGAGTTGCTTATGGGATAGATACAGATAAGGATTTATTTACTCAGGCAGATCTCTGCTGTGAGTGTGGAGCCTGTGATACCTGGGGCTGTCCAATGGGGCTTCATCCCCGAAGTATTATTGTAGAGGTAAAAAAACAGCTGGCAGAAAATGGTTACAGACGAGAGGATAATCCAGAAGTTGATTCAGTTCATCCAATGCGGGAATATCGTCAGATTCCAGTATCCAGACTTGTTTCCAGACTGGGAATAAAAGAATATGATAATCATCTTCCTTTCTCTGATAAAAATGTAGAGATTAAGCGAGTTGAACTTCCTTTAACTCAGCATATTGGAGCACCAGCAAGTCCTGTAGTTAAAGTTGGAGACACTGTAAAAAAAGGAGATTTAATTGCTGAAATACCAGCTGACTCTTTAGGGGCAAATATACATGCAGCAATTGATGGAAAAATTAAATCACTTGGAAAAAGTATAGTTATTGAGAGGTGAAAATATGAATAGAGCTGTAGGACTACTTGAATTTAATAGTATTGCTGCCGGAATTGAAATAGCAGATTTAATAGTCAAATCTGCTCATATAGAGCTGCTGCAGGCTCAACCTGTTTGTCCGGGTAAGTATGTGGCTATGTTCCATGGAGAAGTTGGTTCTGTAAAAAGTGCTGTGGAAACTGGCCAAAAAGAAAGTAAGGAATTTTTTGTGGATAGTTTTATTCTGGCAAATGTTCATCAGGATGTAATTCCTGCCTTAACAGGTGCTGTTCAGATAGGAGAGGTTAAAGCTCTGGGAGTAATTGAAACTTTTTCTGTTGCCTCAGCAATTGTTGCAGCTGATCTGGCGGCTAAAACAGCTCAGATTAGACTGCTTGAAGTCAGAACAGCAATGGGAATGGGAGGAAAGGCAGTATTAACATTTACTGGAGATATTGGTTCTGTAGAAATAGCTCTGGGAACAGCGGCCAAAAATGTTGCTGATAAGGGATTGCTTGTCAAAAAATCATTTATTCCCTCAGTACATAAAGATCTAATGGATAAGTTATTATAGGAGTGGTTTTAGTATGAAAATTTTTGTTTTAAATAGTGGAGGTTCATCAGTTAAATTCAAAATTTTAAAAATGCCAGCTGAAGAAGAAATTGCTTCTGGTAAGGTAGAAAAGCTGGGCAGTAAAGATGCAATTTTTCATTTAAAATATGATAATGATAGTCTTAAAGAGAGTTTAGAGATTAAAAATCACGGTGAAGCAATCAATCATATTTTAGAAACACTGATTAAACCAGAAATTAAAGTTTTAAATAAGTACCAGGAAATTGATGTAGTAGGACATCGAGTGGTTCATGCGGGCGAAAATTTTACTGGTTCTGTAATGATTGATCAAAAAGTTATGGATACTATAAGAGATAGTTTTGATCTGGCACCACTGCACAATCCGCCTAATTTAAAAGGGATAGAAATTTTTAAAGAAATTTTACCTGAGACACCGATGGTTGCAGTTTTTGATAATGCTTTTCATGCAGAAATACCGGATTATGTCCGCACTTATGCTATACCTTATAAATATTACAAAAAATACTCTGTTCGCCGTTATGGTTTCCACGGTATAACATTTGATTATATGACTGATAGAGCAGCAGAAATTTTGCAAAAAGATAAAAATGATTTAAAACTATTTTCTTTAATGCTTGGAAGCGGCTGTACTGCTAATGCTTTTAAAGATGGAAAATCTTATGAAGTAAGCACAGGTTTTACTCCCTTAGAAGGACTTGTTCAGTCAACTCGTTCTGGTGATGTTGATCCGGCAGCTATTCTTTATTTAATGCGAAAGGAAGATCTTTCTGTTGATGAAATGGACAGAATTTTGAATAAAGAAAGCGGCTGGAAGGGAATTTCCGAGATAAGCAGTGATTTTAGAAAAATAGTTGAAGCATATAGAGATGGTAATAAAATGGCAGAACTGGCTATTAAGACCGCAGTTCACCGGGCTCAAAAATATCTTGGTGCTTATACAGCTGTGATGGGAGGCCTGGATGCAGTAGTTTTTGCCGGTGGAGTTGGCGAAAATTCAGTGCTTTTAAGAGAAAAAATCTGCAGTAACTTGGAACATCTAAATATAAAAATAGATAAAGAGGCTAATCAGAATCTTGAGGGAGAAGGAATAATTTCAGCTGAAGATTCTGAGGTAAAGATTGTAGTTGTAAATACAGACGAAGAAGTAGTAATTGCCAGAGAAAGCTACAACAAGGTGGTGTAAATAAATGACTCAAAGTAAAAAAGTATTAGCCTGTGACCTGGGAGCATCAAGTGGCAGGGCAATACTAGGTAGTTTTGATGGTCAAAAAATAGATTTAGAAGTTTTACATAAATTTTCTAATGGTGGTACCTATTTAAATAATGATTTTCACTGGGATACCCTAAAACAGTATAACGAAATAAAAGCAGGTATCAAAAAGGCTATTAAAAAAACCTCTAATCAACTTGACTCGGTTGGGATTGATACCTGGGGGGTTGATTATGGTCTTTTAGATGAAAACGGGACCTTAATGTCAGTTCCTTATCATTATCGAGATCAGCGAACAGAGGGATTAATGGAGGAAGTATTTAAAAAAATTTCTAAAGCAGAAATTTACCGGGAAACTGGAATTCAATTTATGGAGTTAAATACAATTTTTCAACTTTTTGCAGATTTAAAAAATCGTCCCTGGATTATAGATAATGCAGAGGACTTATTATTTACTCCTGATCTCTTAAATTATTTTTTAACCGGCAAAAAATTTAATGAATACACAATAGCTTCAACGTCTCAGCTTTATAATCCTTTAAAAGATAAGTGGTCAGAAAAAATTTATAATAAGCTTAATCTACCTGAGAGTATGATGCAGCAGATAATTAGACCGGGTGAAAAAGTTGGTGATATACTGCAAAAAGTAAAAGCCGAATGTGGAATTAGGGGAGAACTTCCTGTGATAGCAGTTGGCAGCCATGATACAGCTTCTGCTGTAGCAGCTGCCCCACTTAAAGATGAAAATAGTGCCTATCTCTCCAGTGGCACCTGGTCCTTATTGGGAATGGAATTAGATCAGCCAATAATTACTGAAGAAAGTCTGGCTGCTAATTTTACCAATGAACTGGGAGTAGGAAATAAAGTGAGATTTTTAAAGAATATTACTGGCCTCTGGTTAATTCAGGAATGCAAAAGAATCTGGGATAGAAGGGGTATGAACTTATCATATTCTGATATTACCGAAGCTGCTGAAGCAGCAGAACCATTTAAATATTCACTTGATCCGGATCACCATGATTTTGTAAATCCTGATAATATGCCGGAAGCAATTAAAAATTACTGTAGAGAGACCGGACAGCCAGTACCTGAGGAGCCGGGGGAGATGGCCCGGGGAATTTACGAAAGTTTAGCTCAAAATTATAAAGAGGTAATAGAAAAACTGGAAAAGCTAACAGATAAAAAAATTGAAACTCTAAATATGGTTGGTGGTGGTATTCAGGCTGAAATTCTATGTCAGTATACTGCCAACATTAGTAAAAGAAGAGTTGTGACCGGACCGATAGAGGCAACAGCAATTGGCAATATTTTAACCCAGCTGATGGCACTTGGAGAGATTGCTAGTCTTGAGGAAGGAAGAGAAATAGTTCGTAATTCTGTAGAATTAAAAGAATATTTACCAGAATAAACTTATAGATTTAGCAATAAATGAAAATAAAATGAAAAGTTAATTTAAATTTATTTTCTAAAATTTATTATTTAGATTTTTATTAAAAAATTATTATCAAAACTAATTTGAGGTGATGTTTAATGTTTAATGAGAAATATATTGAGGATTCATATAAACTGGCAAAAGATATTTATGCTGAGTGGGGAGTAGATGTAGAAAATGCCATGGATAGACTGGCTAAAATTTCCATTTCTATGCACTGCTGGCAGGGAGATGATGTAAAAGGATTTGAAAATCCAGAGGGAGAACTGACCGGTGGAATTCAGACAACAGGTAATTATCCAGGTCGGGCCAGAACAGCAGAAGAATTAAGAAATGATCTGGATCAGGCATTCTCCTTAATTCCAGGTAAGCATAAATTAAATTTACATGCAATTTATTTAGAAAACGAAGGGGAATTTGTTGATCGTGACGAAATAGAACCCAAACATTTTAAAAATTGGGTAGAATGGGCAAAAGAAAAAGGTATTGGGCTTGATTTTAATCCTACTCTATTTTCTCACGAAAAAGCAGATGATGGTTTTACTCTAACTCATCCTGATAAAGAAATTAGAGATTTCTGGATAGAACACTGCAAAAGATCTAGAAAAATCGGAGAATATTTTGGTAAGGAATTAGGTCAGACAGCTGTTACAAATATCTGGATTCCAGATGGATTTAAAGACAATCCAGTAGATAGATTTGGACCACGTAAGCGTTTAAAAGAAGCTTTAGATGAAATAACAGCCGAAAAAATTGATCCTAAATATAATCTTGATGCAGTAGAGAGCAAATTATTTGGAATTGGTTCAGAAAGTTATGTTGCCGGTTCCCACGAGTTTTATCTTGGTTATGCAATGCAGAATGATCCAATTTTATGTATGGATGCAGGTCACTATCATCCAACAGAAGTGGTTTCTAATAAAATTTCGGCGGTAATGCCATTTTTAGATGAAATATTATTACATGTCAGCCGTCCGGTAAGGTGGGATAGTGACCATGTAATCATTTTAGATGATGAGCTGCAGGCTATTGCGGAAGAGATTGTCAGACCAGGTTTTGAAGACAGAGTTCATATTGGTCTTGATTTCTTTGATGCCAGTATTAACAGAGTTGCTGCCTGGGTAATTGGAACCAGAAATATGCTCAAAGCTCTGCTAAAAGCAATGCTGGAGCCAACTGAAAAACTTAAAGAAATGGAACTCGAAGGTGATTATACCAGCAGACTTGCTTTAACAGAAGAATTTAAAACATATCCCTGGCAGGCAGTCTGGAATTATTACTGCTATCAAAATGATATTCCAGTAAGTAATGATTATCTTGATCAGATCTGGAAATATGAAGAAAAAATTTTAAATAATAGAGTTTAATCCCAATGCTATAGGAGCAGATATAGTTTTTAATTAAACTTGCTCTGCTCCTCCTTCAAAACTTAGATAATCCCATCTGCAGAAGTTAATTATTATAAACTAATTTAAATTTTTGGAATAATATCAATTTTAAAATGAGGTGCTAAAATGAAGAGGTTTGGTTTTAAATTATTTTTAAAAGATAAAAATACAATTGCTGAATATAAAAAACGGCACGATGAAATTTGGCCTGAAATGTTAGAAGTTCTTGATAAAGCAGGGATTAAAAATTATTCTATCTGGAATTCAGGAAAAGTTTTATTTGGCTATTATGAATGTGAAGATAAAAATTATGCAGATAAAGTTCAGGCTGAAAGTGAAGTTGTGGCTAAGTGGAACCATCATATGGAAGATTTACTCGAAAGTGAAGAAAATGAAGAAGGAAAACTTGTACCGGTTATTGAGCCAATGGATTTAATGTTTTATAAAAAGTAGTTGCTTTTAAATGATTTATTGGACAAATATTTTTAAAAGGAGAGGTAATAATGTCCAAATATATTCTTGAGTTAAAAAATATAACTAAAACTTTTCCGGGAGTTAAAGCTTTAGATAATGTTAATTTTCAGTTAAAAGCTGGAGAAATACATGCTCTGATGGGAGAAAATGGTGCAGGGAAATCCACTTTTATTAAAGTAATTACCGGAGTTCATCAGCCAAACGGGGGAGAAATTTATTTAAATGGAGAAAAAATAAATATTAAAAACCCAAATGATTCTAAAGATTTGGGGATAGCAGCTATTTATCAGCATGCGACCAGTTATCCTCATTTAAGTGTTACTGAAAACATTTTTATGGGGCATGAAAAGATTGATTCCAGTACTAAAAGAATTTTATGGGAAGATATGCATAAAGCAGCTGAGAAACATCTGCAGGAATTGGGAGCAGAGTTTGATCCCAGACGAAGAATGAGTACTTTAAGTGTTGCTCAGCAGCAGATTGTAGAGATTGCCAAAGCTATTTCAACTAATGCAGAAATAATTATTATGGATGAGCCTACTGCTTCTTTGACCAAGACAGAGAGTGAAGATTTATATAGAATTACCGAAAAACTTCAGAAAATAGGTACTTCAATAATTTTTATTTCTCACCGCTTTGAAGATATGTATCGTCTGGCTGATCGGGTTACAGTACTCAGAGATTCACAGTATATAGGGACCTGGGGAGTAAATGAAGTCTCAAATAAAGATTTAATTAAAGCTATGGTGGGCAGAGAAATTAATCAGTTATTTCCTAAAACAGAAAAAGAAATAGGTCAGGAAATTATGAGGGTTGAAAATCTCAACCGCAAAGGGTTTTTTAAAGATATATCATTTTCACTAAAAGAAGGAGAGATTCTGGCTATTACGGGTCTTGTAGGAGCAGGTAGAACAGAGTTATGCGAATCACTCTTTGGTCTGGCTGAATATGATAGTGGCAAAATATATTTTGAAAATCAAGAAGTTAAAATTAATGAAGTCCGGGACGCAATGAAATTAGGTATTGGTTATCTGCCGGAAGACCGTCAGGAACAGGGACTGATACTGGACTGGGAACTGGATAAAAATATCACTTTAACTGCTTTAGATAAAATTTCTAAGAACGGCTGGATTAATAGAAAAAAAGAAAAGAGTATTGCCAAGAAGTTGGCAGAAAAAGTCAATGTTAAAGCAAGATCAATTTTTGATCTGGCAAAACAGCTATCTGGTGGAAATCAGCAGAAGGTAGTTGTAGCTAAACTTCTAACTTCTGATTTGAAGGTAATTATTTTAGATGAACCTACCAAGGGAGTAGATGTTGGAGCTAAGTCACAAATCTTTGAGATAATGAGTGATCTGGCAGCTCAGGGATATGCTATAATTATGGTTTCGTCAGAAATGCCTGAAGTTTTGGGGATGGGAGATAGAATTTTGGTGATGAGAAATGGCGAAATAACTGCAAAAATGAATGTGGAAGAAGCAGATCAGGAGAAAATACTGGAAGCAGCTATGAAAGAAAAGAAATAAGAAATTTAATATTAGAGGTGAATACATATGTCTGAAAAAAGTTCTGAAAATAAAATGAGTCTGGAACGAATTCAACAGATTAGAGAATTCAGCCTGATTGGTTTTATAGTTATACTTTCGATATTTGTTCAATTTCGCAACAGCAATTTTTTGACAATGTCAAATATAGATGATCTATTAACAAATACTGCTATTCTATCAATTTTAGCTGTGGGAATGATGATGGTTATAATAACCAGAGGAATTGACCTTTCTATTGGAGCTAACCTGGCTTTATCGGGGATGTTGACTTCAATGTTGGTGGCAAGATATCCTGGTCTCCATCCTATAGCAGCATTATTGCTTGGTACCTTAATTGGTTTAATCAGTGGTTCAATTATTGGACTATTAGTAGCCAAATTTAAAATTTTACCAATTATTGCTACCCTGGGTATGATGAATGTTTTTAGAGGGGTAACATTTTTAATAAGTGGGGGAAAATGGGTCAGTGCCTATCAGATGTCTGATAGTTTTAAAGCAATTTCAACCGGCAGTATATTTGGTATAAATAACTTGATTTTAATAGCAGTTATTATTTATATTGTTTTTTACTATTTTATTAATTATACCCGTACCGGACGTAAAATATATGCTGTAGGAAGCAGTCCAGATTCTGCAAAGGTAAGTGGTATAGATGTTACTAAGATTACCTGGATGGTTTATTCAATTATGGGTTCACTTGCCGGGCTTTCAGGAGTTCTCTGGGTTTCAAAATTTGCTTCTGCTCAGAGTAATACAGCTGCAGGTTATGAATTAAATGTTATTGCAGCCTGTGTAATTGGGGGGATAAGTATTGCCGGTGGAGAAGGAAAAGTTACCGGTCTGATTTCCGGGGTATTACTCTACGGTATTTTAGAAAACGCTCTGCCAATGATTAATGTTTCACCATTCTGGCAGAATGCAATTCAGGGTGCAGTAATCTTAATTGCAGTAATTGTTAGTGCTTTAATTAAAAGAAGAATAGGAAGTTCCAATAAAATAAGGAGGGAAGATTAGACAATGGGAAATAATTTTGATAATGAAGTTGCTTTAAATAGAGAAATTAGAGCGGAAAAAGAGTTTAATTTAAAAGATTTCTTTTTCCAGTGGGAATGGCTGTTGCTTTTAATTTTTATTGCTATCCACATTATGAATGCTCAATTATCTCCTTATTATTTAAATACCTATACACTGCTTGATGCAACAATGACTTTTTTGGATAAGGCATTTATTGCTCTATCTATGACATTTGTCATTATCTTTGGTGATATTGATATTTCTGTTGGCTCAACTGTAGCTTTATCTTCGGTAATTATGGCGGTTTTATATAATGCGGGCTTATCAATGCCGCTGGCAATAGGTGTCTGTCTTTTAGTTGGAATTACCGCCGGTTTTATTAATGGAATTTTGATTGTTAAATTTAAAGAACTTTCTGCAGTAATAATAACTCTATCAACTATGATTTTATATCGAGGAATTGCCTATATTATTCTAGAAGACCAGGCTTCAGGTGGTTTTCCAATGTGGTTTAATTTTTTAGGCTGGGGATATATTAAGACTCTGATCCCCTTTATCTTAATTGTTTTTGTTGTAGCAGCAGTAATATTTTATCTTTTACTACATAAAACAACATTTGGCAGGAAAGTTTATGCAATTGGCAATAATGATGTAGCCAGTTTATTTTCTGGAGTTAAAGTAGATAAAATGAAAATTATTGTTTTCACCTTGAATGGTTTTATGGCAGCTCTGGCAGCACTGTTTTTAACTTCAAAAATGGGAAGCACCAGACCTAATATTGCCTCAGGCTATGAGCTAGATGTAATTGCGATGGTTGTTTTAGGAGGTGTAAGTACTTCGGGTGGAAAAGGTAAGATGATAGGGGTTTTATTGTCTATCTTTATTATTGGATTTTTACGCTATGGACTTGGACTTGTAAATGTACCATCTCAGGTCATTCTGATTATCATTGGTGCTTTACTAATCTTCTCAGTTATGGTATCCAATTTACTCTATGGAAATAAATCTGATTAAATAATAGACTTTATTAAGTAATTAATTTTATACCGGGAAAACCACTTACTACCCGGTATATTTTAATCAACATAAAATTAAAAGGAGGAGTTTGTGTATGAAGAAAGTTATTATTGGAATGTTGGCCTTGTTAATGGTTTTTTCTCTGGTGGGTGCTGCTGCAGCTCAAAGCGGTAAATATGCTTTAGTTGTAAAGAGTGCAGGTAATCCATTTATGGAAAAAGTTAGAGATGGTTTTTCTGATGCCATTAATGAAGTGGGTGGAGAAGTTATTTACAAAGCACCTGCTGAACCAACAGTAGAAGCACAAATTATCATGATTGAACAGCTAATTACACAGAGAGTAGATGCAATTGCGATTTCTGCGAATGATCCTGATGCTCTACAGCCAGCTCTACAGAAAGCTATGAATAGAGGTATTAAAGTGCTGTCATTAGATTCAGCTGTTAATCCTCAGAGCAGAATGGTTCATGTAAATCAGGCTGATCCAGAACAGATTGGTCGAGTTCAAATTCAGGGTATTGCAGAAATGATTGGTTATGAAGGTCAGATAGCTGTTTTAAGTGCAACCTCTCAAGCTACCAATCAAAATCTCTGGATTGACTGGATGAAAAAAGAATTAGAAAAACCTGAGTACGATAATATGGAGCTTGTTAAAGTTGCTTATGGTGATGACTTAAGAGATAAGAGTGTATCTGAAACAGAAGCACTTTTAAAATCATATCCTAATCTAAAGGGTATCATTGCTCCAACTACTGTTGGTATAGCAGCAGCAGGTAAAGTTTTAACTGATAGAGATCTTGCTGGTGAAGTTTACTTAACTGGTTTAGGTCTTCCAAGTGAGATGGCAGAATATATTAAAAATGGTGTCTGCCCCTGGATGTATCTCTGGAATCCAATTGACTTAGGTTATCTTGCCGGCCAGACAGCTGAAGCATTAGTTAAAGAAGATATTACTGGAGCAGTTGGAGAATCATTTACAGCTGGTGACTTAGGTCAAAAAGAAGTTATTAAAGCTGGAGACGGAACAGAAATTATGTTAGGTGCACCATTTAAATTTGATGCTGACAATATTGATGAATGGAAAGATGTATATTAAAAACTAATATTTAATCAGTATTAACTGAGAAAATTATATGCTATCAGTTCTAATTGTAGGGCTGATAGCATATTTAATAAATCAAATTTTATTTTTTTAAACTATAATAATCCAAAATTGGACATAAGGAGAATTTAGTATGCAAAATCAAAGTGAATTAAATCAGATTAAAGAAATGGTTTATGATCAGGTAATGGAAGAAGCTGGTTTGGGATATTTTTATAAGTTTATAATGCCAGAAGAAGTTTTAGTTGGTCCGGGTTGTGTCAGAAAGATTGGTAAAGAAACAGTAGAATTAGGTAATAAGGCTCTTTTAGTTACTGACAAAGGTATAACCAACCTTAATTTACACAGTTCTACAGTTAGATCCTTAGAAAAAAATGGTGTTCAAATTCATATTTATGATCAGGTTCAGTCTGATCCTGATGATAAAGTAATTATGGAGGGGGTAAGGACAGCCCGTGATAAAAATGTAGATTTTATTGTTGCAATTGGCGGAGGAAGTTCTTTGGATGCAGCAAAGGCAATTTCTTTTATGCTTAATAATCCAGAGCCAATCTCTCAATATGAGGGGGCAGATAAAATTGAAAATCCGGGTTTGCCTTTGATTGCAATTGCAACTACTGCAGGAACTGGAAGTGAAGTCTCAGTTTCTACAGTTGTTACTGACAGCAAGAGAAACAAAAAAATGGTTATCAGCAGTAAATATCTGGTTCCAAAAATTGCGGTAGTTGATGCTGAATTAACTTCCGGTCTGCCAGCTTCAATTACTGCTGCAACTGGAATTGATGTTCTGGTTCATGCAGTAGAGGCTTATTTATCGAAAAATTCAATCACTATTTCTAGAGCTCTGGCAGATCACTCTGTTAAATATGTTGTAGAAAATTTACCGCTGGCGGTTGGTAATGGTGAAAATATTGAAGCCAGACACAGGATGTGCATTGCATCATTAATGGCCGGAATGGCATTTTCCAATGTTGGTCTGGGAGTCTGTCATGCAACAGCTCATCAGCTGGGAACAACCTATAACATTCCCCATGGAGTAGCAAATGCTATAATGCTGCCTGCTGTATTAAAATTTAATAAACTTGTTAGTAAAAAACAGCTGTCAGAACTGGCCCACTCTCTGGGAGCAAAAATAGAGGGGTTGACAGAAAGAGAAGCAGCAGAAGCGGCAATTAAAGAGATTAAATATCTAATTTCTGATTTAGGCTTACCGTCATCTATCAGTGAAATTGGTGGCAGTAAAGATGATTTTAAATCTATGGCCAGAGATGCATTAGATGACCCTACATTAGCCACCAATCCTCGTAAAGCAGATTTAAGTGATATTTTAAAAATTTATGAGAATGCATTTTAATAATAAGGGTGAAAATAATGAAAATCAAAGATCTAAAAGTATATTATTTAAAAGTTCCTTTAAAAAAAGAATTTAAAACATCACTCCGAACAGTAAAAATTGCAGAAGAAATTATAGTTGAAATTGAAACTGACACAGGTAATATTGGATATGGAGAGGCTGCACCAACAGCTGTAATTACAGGAGATATAAATTCCAGTATTAGCGGAATAATACAAAAATATATTAGACCTAAATTGATTGGAGAAAGTATAGGGAATATTGAAAAAATACATTTTTTAATTGAAGAGTCTGCAGTAAATAATAACAGTGCAAAAGCGGCTGTGGAAATGGCAGTTTATGATCTTTTTGCTCAAAAATTCGATGTTCCACTATATAAAATACTGGGTGGCTATAGAAATTCATTGAATTCTGATTTATCCATTAGTGTTAACTCTCCAGCTCAAATGAAAGCTGAGGCACTCCAGGCAGTTAGTGATGGATATCAGGTATTAAAATTAAAAGTGGGTAAAGACTATCAAAAAGATTTAGACCGATTTAGAGCAGTTAGAAATGCAGTTGGTAAAAATATTAAAATTAGACTTGATGCGAATCAGGGCTGGCAGCCAAAAGAAGCAGTTTCAATAATTAGAGCAATGGAAGCAGAAAACTTAAAGCCTGAGTTAATAGAACAGCCTGTTAAGGCAGATGATTATCAGGGTTTAAAATTTGTCAGAGACAGCGTTCTTACTCCAATTATGGCAGACGAAAGTCTCTTTAGTGCCAGAGACTGTCTGCATTTATTAAAAATGCAGGCCTGTGATTTAATAAACATTAAATTAATGAAAGCGGGAGGGATTTATAATGCATTAAAAATTAATGCAATAGCAGAAGCTTATGGGATTGAAGTAATGCTGGGAAGCATGTTGGAGGCAAAAGTTTCAGTTACTGCAGCAGCTCATCTGGCAGCAGCTAAGAAGAATATAACCAGACTTGATTTAGATGCACCATTATATTTGGCAGAAGATCCAGTTGAAGGTGGTATAATTTTAAATGGCAGGCAGATTAGTTTTCCAGACGAGAAAGGGCTGGGAATTAGAAAGTTAAATAATTTAATTGAAATCAAATAAAGCTTAAAAAAACAAATTAATAGTTGCAAAATTTAAAATCTTATGCTACACTAATATACAGAATACAGTACACTGTATTTTATTTTATATCATTGTACAGAAAATTGTATATTAATAAGGAGGTATATTATGGTTTCTGAAATAAAAAGTAAGATGATGTCAAAAATTGGCTTTATAACTTCAATGCTGGCCAGAGATTTCTTTTTAAAAAACGTAGGTGAAAGAATTGATACAATTAGTGGGTATGCTGAACGTTATGGCACCGGTCGCGGCACAGTACAGTCAGCTATTTCATTTTTAACTGAACATCAGGCAGTAGAACTGGAGTCAAAAGGGCACCTTGGAAGCTATATTCTTAGTTTAGATTATCAGTTACTCTGGGAAATTGCAGATTTAGGGATGATTATGGGATTATTACCACTTCCTTATTCACTTCGCTATGAAGGTCTGGCAACTGGCCTGAATAAACAGTTTCAAGCGGCTAATTTTAATTACAGTATTGCCTATACCAGGGGTGCTGAAAAAAGATTAAATGTCTTAAAAGACGACAAATATGATTTCATTGTCTTATCTAAATTTGCAGCTAAAAATTATAATGATAATGATCAATTTGAGATTTTATATGAGTTTGGTTCGGGAACCTACCTTTCCAAACATGTAATAGTATTCTCGGGTCCAGAAAACAAAAAAATTGAAAGTGGAATGAAAATTGGTCTTGACTCGACTTCAATTGACCATAAGGTTTTGACAGAACTTGAATGTCAAAATAAAGAAGTTGAATTTGTAGAATTAACTTACATGAAAATTATGGAGCATATTAAAAATAAAACAATAGATGCAGCAATCTGGAATTATGATGAAATTAAAAATCTGGATAATATAAACTTTACTGATCTGCAGCATCAAAGCTCTATTAAGAAAAATAAAGAAATTAGTAATGCAGTTATTTTGGTCAATAAAAACAGCAGAATGATTAAAAGAATTTTAAGCAAAACTATTAATCCTGAGTCAGTTATTGAAGTTCAAAAAGAAGTTTATGATCACAAATTAATTCCGGAGTATTAGGAGGAAAAAAATGGAGCAGAAATTAAATGAGCGTCTGGAAATTCTGGTACAGGGTAAACAGCTGGAGCCGGAATTGAAAGTGAAAATTGTTAATTTATTAAAAAAATTTGAATCTGATTTTGCAGTTGAGATGACAAGTGAAAATGCTGCTATGCTGGTAACTCACCTGCCAATGGCCTTGATGAGAATAAAAAGAGGAGAAGAGGTTGAAGATTTAGATGAAGCGATCTTAGCAGAATTAAAAAAAGAGGTTTACTATTCTAAATGTATTGAATTTATCCAAAAAATAGAATCTGAAACCGAAATTGAAATTCCCTCTGGAGAAAAAAACTATCTGGCATTACATTTTTGTAATTTAATCAAACAGGAAAGGAGGGAATAAAAAATGAAAATTGTTGTTGGAGGTCAGGTTGACCGTCAGGAAATAGCAAATAAGATAAAAGAAATAGCTGGTGAAAAAGTCGAAGTTGAGATTATGGATGATATTCAGGCAGCTACAGCCATTAAAACTGGAAATGCTGACTATTATTTTGGTGCCTGTCATACAGGAGGTGGAGGAGCGCTGGGAATGGCAATGGCTATTTTAACTAATGCAAAATGTGCCACTGTCTCTATGCCCGGGCGTGGTCCTAAAGCTGAAAAAATAAAGGAAGAAGTAAAAAATGGTAAGGTAGCCTTTGGATTTACTGCTGATCATATCGATAAAACTGTAACACTTTTATTGAAAAATATTTTGAATTAAATAAACATATCAATTTAAACGAGGAGTGTATAAGATGCAGACAATTTTGATGGCATTAATGGGAGGACTGGCAGCAATACTCACCAATAAGGGAATTGCAGTATTCAATGATGGGCTTCGCCCAATTATTCCTGAACACGTTGAAGGAAGAATGAGTAAACGAGATCTGGCGGCGACTTCGTTTGCGATGAGTTTTGGTCTGGTAATTGGATTTGGAATTCCTTTTAGTTTATCAGCTAATATACTTTTAATACATAGTATTTTACTCGGTACAGATGTTATTGGAACCTGGGCACCGGACGGCAAAAAGGGAATGGTCACTGCTGGTATTGTTGGTGCTCTTTACGGGCTGGGATTAATGTATGGTCTGGAATTTGTAGTTAATATTTTCGAAAAAATGCCTGTTAACTTTTTGAGTGATTTAGGGAAAGTTGGGGATCCGATAGTTGTAGCTTTTGCTGCTTTTCCTGCTTTAGCTACTGCCTATCAGTTTGGGATAAAAAAAGGTGCCTTTAATCTACTGGCAGCCGGGCTTGTTAGACAGCTGGCTGTGACTTTTAGTCCGCTGATGCTGGCTGGAATGGAGGTAAGTATTAATCCAGAAGGTATGGCTCTGATTACTGGAATGCTTATCTTACTCATTTTTGCTACCAGAGAAAAAAGCAGTAATACCAATGTTGGCGATCTGGTTTCAGTCTTTAGTGAAAGAGTTGCTAGAATCAAGAAAAATTTACCTATGCTGGCTGTAATGGGAGCTTTAGTGGCGGCAGCAACTGCCTATCAGATCTTGGCTGGAGATCCAATTTCACTTAATCTCATGAAAGAAGGGGCTTTAAACGAAGCTGCCCTGGCAGCACTGGCTCGTGGAGTTGGATTTATACCTTTAATTGCAACTACAGCTATTGCAACAGGTGTTTACAGTCCGGTTGGAATGACATTTATCTTTGCTGCAGCTTTATTTATTAAAAATCCACTACTGGCAGCAATTGCTGGTGCAGTAATTATTTCTTTAGAAATACTGTTCTTAGATAAACTGGCAGGTCTGCTGGATAGGTTTCCTGGAATCAAAAAAGCTGGTGATAACATTAGAACAGCAATGTCTAAATTGCTGGAAGTAGCTCTTTTAGTTGGTGGTATGAACGCAGCTAATGCAATTATACCTGGCTTTGGTTTTCTTTTTGTAGCTGGTTTATATATTTTAAATGAAATCGGGGATCAGCCAATTGTAAGAATGGCAGTGGGTCCAACAGCAGCTATTTTAGTTGGAATTATAGCTAATATCTTTGTTCTACTTTCGATTAGCTTTTAATTTATTTTGTTTAAGTAATTAGAAATTAATATTCAGGGGGCTCAATGCCCCCTGCTTTAAAAATAAGGAGTAAAAATGAAAAAAATGTCTGATTTAGAGAAAAAATATATTAATGCCCTGCACAGCAGTTCTAAAGCTGTGGTTTATCATAATCATAAAATTAAGGATAAATTTAAAAAGTTGAGTAAATCAAAAAATGACAATTATCTGTTGGGAGTAAAAAACACCTCACAAATATCAAAAGAATTAGTGGATAAATTAACTGAGGATCAGACTTTCCTATTACATACAATTGATAAGATGGCTCGTGGTGGAAGGGCTGTTGATCCTGAGCTAATAAATCCCCTGACAATGCGGATAATGACTGGTTCCAGCAGTGGAGGCTGTCTTAATATTCTTGAAGGAATTAATGATCTGGCTCTGGGTACAGATGGTGGGGGATCAGTTCTGGCTCCAGCGGCAGCTACCTCTCTTTATTCCTTAATGGCTAAAGGAATGGGAATTCAGGGCAATTGCAGCCGAATTTCTACTGATAATTTAGAGTTTAGACCGGGAATTGGTTTTATATCCCATGATTTTAAAATCTGTACTCTGGCATTAAAAAAATTACTTTCAGAAAAAGAACTTGCTTTAGCAGAAAAATCAAATTTAGATGAGCTGACTGTTGCTTTACCGGAAACGGAAACTGTTATATTACCGCATGGAGAAGATATGGCAGCTTTAACTGCTGAGATAGAAGTTGAGTTAAGTGATTATCAAGTGAATCGGATTAAGCTTGCAGGTAGTGAAAAGCGTAAAAAGGCAATAGAAATTATAAAAAAGACTTTTAATGAGGGAAATGAGATTATCATAACTGCAGAAGGTCCAATTGATTATTATGGCTATGGTGATTCGGTTGCCGGTAGTTTTAAAATTGCTGACTTCAGCCAGAAAAAAAGCGGTAAATATTTAATGAGAGCTGCTAATCTGGTTAATGCTACAGCGATCAGCATTCCTACTGATAGATTGGGAGTTGCTTTAATTTTGCTTGCCAGGCCTGGTATTAAAAGTGGTTTTAAAGTCATTAAACTGGCAGAGAAGCTGGCTAAAAATTATAAAAGACCGGAGCTTTTTACCCGATATTTTCTTGAAAACTATAGGAAATCAGAAAATAATTTTTTAGGAGCTGATAATTTTGATCAATATTTTAAATAAAGAGATAACTCCAGCCGAAATGGGCATTACCATGTACCATGAACACTTAACTATAGATCTTTCGGATCAAAAAAAGGACTTGGATGCCAGGCTTGGTGGAGAAGAACTGGTTGAAGATTTAAAAATAGTTAAAAAGGCTGGTGTCAAAACAATTGTCGAATTAACAAATATCGGAATGGGCAGGGATATAGACAGACTGGAGTTTTTAGCGTCAGTTTTTGATTTTAACATTATTGCCAGTACCGGTTTTTATAAAGAACCATATCTGCCTGGCTTTTTCTATCAAAAAAATAGAGAGCAGTTAGCCGAACTAATGATCAGCGAAATTAAGGATGGAATTAATGGTACTAATATTAAGGCTGGAGTAATAGGTGAGGTGGGTACCAGTCAGAAGGTGACTGATGCTGAAAAAAAATTACTGCAGGCAGCTGCACTTGCTCAAATAGAAACTGGAGTTCCAATTATTACTCATCTAACCCTGGGATGCTGTGGTTTTGAACAGCTTAAAATATTAAAAGAGGCAGGGGCGGAATTATCTAAGCTTGCACTCAGTCATTTAGATTTAGCAGCTGATATTAATTATGTTTTGCAGCTGGCAGAAAAAGGTGTATTTATCGGAATTGATACTATTGGTAAGCTTCAATATCAGAGTGATGAGTTTAGAATTAAGTTGATTAAAGAACTGATTAAAGCTGGCTATGAGGAACAGATTTTACTTTCAACTGATATTACTCGTCTTTCTCATTTAAGTGTAAATGGAGGTCACAGTTATCAGTATCTTTTCGAAGAATTTATTCCAAAACTTAAGCAAGCAAATGTAAGCAGAGATTTGATAGATAGAATTATTAGGGATAATCCAGCAAAATTATTTTCTTAAAGGGAGGTTTTAATATGCAGATATATCCTCTTAAATCACTAAGTATCGCTGAAGCAATCAAATTACAATATAAACTGGTAGATTCAATTCAGCGTGAATTTAAGGGCAGAGAACTTTTAAATGGGGGAGATTATGGGCTTGATCCAGAATTTAAAAAACCACGTTTTACAGCTAAGGTTGAAAATGTACTGGCAGATTTTTTTGCTGCCGAAAGAGCACTCTTAGTTAGAGGGGCTGGAACTGGTGCGATTCGTTCTTTTTTTAATGCCAATCTGGAGGTTGGGGCTGAAGTTTTAATTCATCAGGCTCCGATTTATCCAACAACAGAAGTTACATTTAAAAGTATGGATTTAAAGATAACCAAATTTGATTTTAACAGTTTAAATAAAATAGCTGATCAAAAACTGCTGCCGGACAAAGATTTTACCGCTGTATTAGTTCAGCATAGTAGGCAGAAAATAGATGACAGTTATGATTTTGCTAAAGTTATAGAAATTATAAAGACTAAATACCCGGATACTCCTGTTATTACAGATGATAATTATGCTGCAATGAAGGTCGATCAGATCGGAGTAGAAGCTGGTGCTGATTTAAGCACATTTTCATTATTTAAACTGCAGGGCCCTCCAGGGATTGGACTGCTTGTCGGTAGCAAAAAATATCTTGATAAAGTTGAATCCATTAATTATTCAGGTGGCAGTCAGGTCCAGGGAACTGAAGCTTTAGCAGCACTGCGTTCACTGGTCAATACACCTGTTAGTCTTGCTGTACAGGCTCAGACTGTAGAAGAACTTAATCAGCGACTGCAGCAGGGAGAAGTGGCTGCTGTTAAAAACGCTTTTATTGCAAATGCTCAGTCAAAAGTTGTAATTCTAGAATTTGACAAACCAATAGCCAAAAAATTTCTAGAAGCAGTTAATGAGCAGGGTGGAGTTCCCTATCCAGTTGGTTCAGAATCTCGCTATGAGATTGGAGCTATGTTTTATAGAATTTCAGGAACTTTTCGAAAACAGAATCCAGAAGCCGAAAAATTTATGGTACGGATTAATCCGATGCGAGCAGGTGCTGATACCATAATTAGAATTATTAATCAAACCATATCCTCTTTAAAAAGGTAGGTATAATTATGTTTTTAGAAAAAATGCAGAAAAGAAATCCAGAATTAATAGAAAAAGCATTGTATTTACATCAAAATAATATTTTAGAACCAGATACATATATATTAGATTTAGATCAGATCCAGGCTAATTCAGCCTTAATGGCAGAGACAGCAGCAGAGAATAATTTGAAGCTTTATTTTATGAGTAAGCAGCTGGGAAGAAACCCTCTGGCAGCTCAGGCAGTAGTAGAAGCAGGTATCAAAAAAGCAGTAGCAGTTGATCCCTGGGAGGCCAGAACTCTAGCGCAAGCAGGAATTCAGCTTGGCAATGTAGGACATTTAGTTCAGGTTCCAACTTCTATGCTGGAAGAAATGATAGCTTATGAGCCAGAGATTATGACTGTTTACAGTCTGCAGAAAGCAGAACAGATTTCCAAAATTGCCCTGAGGCAGAATAGAGTACAACCAATAATGATCAGAATTTATAGTGAGAATTCTTTTAACTATAAAGGTCAAGTGGGGGGGTTTGATCTTAAAAATTTAGAGAAGTATATTCCTCGTTTAATAGAATTGGAAGGTGTTGAAATTAAAGGAGTGACAGCCTTTCCCTGTCTTTTATTTAATTATAAGAAGCAAAAAATTGAAACGACTCCTAACTTAGAGTTGGTAATTAAGACAGCAAAAATTTTAAATGATAAATATGGGCTGACAATTGAGCAGTTAAATACGCCAAGTGTCAGCTGTCAGAGGACAATTCCAATACTGGCTGATGCTGGAGCAACTCATGGAGAACCAGGTCATGCGTTGACTGGAACTACTCCCTATCATGCCTATCATGATGATGGCGAAAAACCAGCAATGATATATATATCAGAAGTATCTCATATTAAAAAAAGTCAGGCTTATACTTTTGGTGGTGGTTTTTACAGTCGTTCTCATCTCAAAAATGCTCTGGTTGCTTCCACTAGTGATCAAAACAGCCGGCGGATTTATCCCGCTTCTCAACCGGAAGCAGATATGATTGACTATTATGCCTCATTGGAAAATATAGACCAAAAATTAAAAGTGGGAGATACTGTTCTTTATGCTTTTAGAACTCAGATTTTTGTAACCAGATCCCGGGTTGCTGTTATTAGTGGAATCCAGCATGGTAAGTTAAAACTGCAGGGAATATATAGCAGTCAGGGCCGGTTAATAGACAAAAAAGGAGGTCTCAGATTTTGAAGCGAGTAATATTATTAATTCTAGATGGACTTGGGATTGGAGCAATGGATGATCTAGAAGCTCAGCAGCGTTTGCAGGATCAGACTGCTGATACCCTGGGAACTGTATTAAAAAATAATCAGGATTTAAACTTAAATAATCTTAACCAGTTTGGACTGCAGGCTGCCCATAATTTGAGTCATTTAACTTCAAAAAGTTCAAAAATACAGAAAAACAATTTAGAAAGTACTTATAATAGAGGTAATACAGAATTTGAAATCGAAAATCTTAAGGCGGCTTATACTTATGCTGCTTTAAGTTATGATGGTGCCGATACTTTTATGGGACATCAAGAAATAATGGGTTCCAGTCCAACTCATCCTAAAATACAACCATTTAGAGAAGTACATAAAAAAGTAAAGTATGCACTCGAAAAAAAGGGGTACCAGGTTAAAATACCTGAGCCAGACCATCCTTACCTGCTGGTTAATCAGAAAGTAGTTGTTGCCGATAATATTGAAGCAGATTACGGGCAAATCTATAATGTTAGTGCTTCTCTAGAAGAAATTGATTTTAAGGAGATACTTAAAATAGGGAAAATAGTTAGAGAAACTGTTAAGGTCAGTCGAGTAATTGCTCTAGGAGGAAAGAATACTGATCTAAGGCAGATATTAGAAAGTATTGAAAATGCTAATTCTGAAATTACAGGTGTAAATTCTACGGCCTCGGGAGTTTATGGTGAGGGTTATCGAGTTCTTCATCTGGGATATGGGATTGATTATAATAAACAAATAACTACAATTCTGGCAGAAGAAGGTATAGATGTACGGCTGATTGGTAAGGTTCAGGATGTAATTTATTGTCCGAAAGCAAAGAAAATGTTGCCAGCAGTAGCAACTGAAAAAGTACTGGAACTAATGCAAGAGGAAATGGATGAGTCTGATTCTGGCCTGATAGCCGTTAATGTCCAGGAAACTGACCTTGCAGGTCATCAGCAGTCAGATAAGAAATTTGCTAAAGTTCTGGAAATGGTTGATCAAAAACTGCCTCAGATAATAGCAAGTTTAAGAGAAGATGATCTTTTTATTATTACAGCTGATCATGGTAATGATCCTAATGTTGGTCACAGTCATCATACCAGGGAAAATGTCCCCTTACTGGTGTATCAAAAAAATATATCAGTTGAAGAGTTGAAACCTAGAAAAAGTTTGGCTGATATTGCTGCTACTATTGCAGATTATCTGGGGGTAAAGGCACCAGAAAGTGGTAAAAGCTTTATCTGAAATATTCAGTTTTATTCTACAAATAAATTATTAGTAACTGACTAACAAGCCTTTTAATTTATCAATAATAAATAATCGTCTAAAACCTTCTATTTTTAATTAATAGGGGGTTTTAGCATTTAATAAGAGCTTAAAATAAATATTTTTGAAATATATTTTCATAAAATATAAAATTACTTGAAATATATTTTCAAAAGTGTTAAACTCTTATTAAGAAAAGAAAGAAAATTTTGAATGGAGGTTTAAAGATGAATAATAATTTAGGAGAACTGGTTACAGAATCAGTTAATGAGAACTCCCAAAATATTGATCGAGTCAGTACAGAAAAGATGATAGAAATCATCAATAATGAAGACAAAAAAGTGGCAGCAGCAGTAGAAAAAGAAAAAAATAATATAGCTGCTGCAGTTGATTTGATTGCCCGGGCATTAAAAAATGGTGGTAGACTAATTTATATGGGTGCAGGTACAAGTGGAAGATTGGGGATTTTGGATGCATCAGAATGTCCTCCAACCTATGGAGTAAGCAGTAAATTAGTTCAGGGTTTAATTGCTGGAGGAGAGAAAGCAATTAGAAATTCAATCGAAAATGCTGAAGACAGCAAGGAAGAAGCTGTAGATCATCTTCAGGAGATTGACTTTGGTAAAAAAGATTTTTTAGTAGGAATTGCTGCAAGTGGCAGTACTCCTTATGTAATTGGTGGTCTGGAATATGCTCGTTCTCTGGGAGCTAAAACTGCTGCTTTAAGCTGTAATCCTGGTTCAAAAATAGCAGAAATTGCAGAAATTTCTATAGCACCAGTTGTAGGAGCTGAAGTTGTAACTGGTTCGACTCGTATGAAAGCAGGTACTGCTCAGAAGATGGTTTTAAATATGTTAAGCACAGCTACAATGATAAAATTAGGTAAAGTTTATAAAAATTATATGGTTGATCTTCAGGTGAAAAATAATAAACTGGCTGAAAGAGCTAAAAATATGATTATGGCAGTAAGTGAGGTGAGTTATAAAAAAGCAGAAAATTATTTGGAAAAAACAGATTATAATGTCAAGTTGGCGATTATGATGCTTAATACAGGACTTGAAAAAGAAGAGGCAAAAAAAGAATTAGAAAAGTATGAGGGACATTTAGCTGATGCAATTCAACATAATAAACATTGAGTTAAACTATAAGAATTAGTGTTTTTAATATTATTACACAAGGAGGAGTACAATGAATAATCAAGAGTTGGTTAAAAAAATTGTACAAAAATTGGGTGGAAAAGAGAACATAGCTGCAGCTACAAACTGTATGACAAGATTGCGAGTTGATCTCAAAGATGACTCTGTCGTTGATGTTAAGGAATTAAAATCTGTGGAAGGGGTTATGGGTGTTGTTGAAGATGAAACTCTGCAAATAGTTGTGGGGCCTGGAAAAGCCAAAAAATGTCTGGATATTTTAAAGAGAGATTATA
The DNA here is from genome assembly GCF_003337665.1 of Halanaerobium sp. ST460_2HS_T2. NCBI lineage: Bacteria > Bacillati > Bacillota > Clostridia > Halanaerobiales > Halanaerobiaceae > Halanaerobium > Halanaerobium sp. ST460_2HS_T2. The sequence goes on along the minus strand of NZ_QPJF01000005.1, from coordinate 70,006 downwards.
AAATTTCATCTAATTTAGAGGTTGGAGAAGATTGGGAAAAAAATAAAGCTGCTATAAAAGGAGGGCAAAAACAGAGTAAGTTTAAAAGAGCTTTAAAAACTATAGGTAAAATTTTCATCCCTCTGATTCCTGCTATTATAGCAGCCGGTATTTTTAATGGATTTGCTGGTTTGATTACAAATTTACAGAATACAGGAAGTTTAGCTACTACTGATTTTTGGAACTTTATTCAGCTGCTTTTATCTTTACTTGGTGGATCGTTCCTCGGTTATTTAGCGATTTTTACGGGTATTAATGCTGCCAAACAGTTTGGAGCAACTGAGGGTCTTGGCGGTATGGTAGGAGCTCTAACAGTAATGGGGCAGATTACTAATATTTCTCAAATTTTTGGAATGTATGACACAGAAGTACCGCTTAATTCAATTTTAACAACCGGAAAAGGGGGAATAATTGGAGTTATCATTGGAGTATATATTCTTTCATTAATAGAAAAAAAGGTCAGAAAAATGATTCCGGATGTTTTAGACTTAATTGTAACTCCAGTTGTATCGATGCTCATTATGGCTCTGGCAATGATTTTTATTATTATGCCTTTATCGGGAGTTATTTCTGACTGGTTGGTGGGAGGATTAACTCTTCTTGTAGCTTCTCAAAATCCATTTGTCAGTGTGATTTCTGGTTATGTACTTGCTGCAGTATTTTTACCAATGGTTTTACTTGGTCTTCATCACGGATTAATACCTCTGTATGCTATTCAGCTTGAAAATATGGGTGGTGTTTCATTATTTCCAGTACTGGCAATGGCTGGTGCCGGTCAGGTTGGAGCAGCGATTGCTATTTATCTTAAAGCAAAAAAGACAGATAATAAAAAACTAAAGCAGATTATTTCTGGTGCTTTACCGGCAGGGATACTGGGGATTGGTGAGCCATTAATTTATGGTGTAACTTTACCTCTTGGTAAGCCGTTTATTACAGCTGGTCTGGGAGCTGGTTTTGGTGGAGCGTTTGTTATGTTACAGAATGTAATGGCAGGTGCCTGGGGGCCTTCAGGTATTACAGCAATCCCTCTAATGAAACCTGGTTCAATGTTCAGTTATTTCATGGGGCTTGTAATTGCCTATATTGGTGGCTTTGTAGTTACTCATTTCTTTATTAATGACGAAGAGGTTGCTCAGTTAAAGTAATAATTTAGCTTATGGCTCCCCTTATTAGCGGGGAGCTTTTCATTATTTTATTTTTTATCTTTAATAAAAGGAGCATAAAAATATGTTAGGTATTTCAGTTTATGCAGGTTTAGATTTAAGTTTAGAGGAAAATATTAATTATCTAGAAGAGGCTAAAAAATTAGGAATTAAAAATATTTTTCTTTCTTTACACATTCCCGAGGTAAATAATAATTTTTTAAAGGAAGCTAAAGAATTAATTTCAGCTATCAATCGCCTTGACTTTAATTTAACTGCAGATATTTCAAAAAAATATTATAATAATCTGGATTTAAGTGAATTTAAATTTGATGCATTGAGATTAGATTTTGGTTTTAACAATCAGGAAATTGCTGAACTAAGTCAAAATAGTGATTACCGAATTAATCTTAATGCCAGTACTCTGACAGACTCTGATTTAAAAACAATAATATCTCAGGGAGGTAATCCTGAAAACTTTGAGGCCTGTCATAATTTTTATCCCAGGAAAGAAACGGGTTTATCTGAAGAATTAATATTAAAAAAGAATAATCTTTTAAAAAAATATGACATTAAAGTTGGAGCTTTTGTAGCTTCTAATCATAAAAAGAGGCCTCCGATAAAAGCCGGACTTCCTACTCTGGAAAAGCATCGTTTTTTAACTCCACTTATAGCAGGACAGGATTTATTAAAGTTGGGAATTGACAAAATATATATAGGTGATAGCAGAGCGTCTAAAGAAGAATTAAAGAATTTTAGTTTGATTAACAGCGAAGTGACAATTATCCCTCTCGATATCATTGGCAGTCTCAGTAAAGAGGAAATGAGGTTGCTAAATTTAGAACATAAAAACCGACAGGATCCTGGAGAATATATTATTAGATCTGAAACAGCCAGAAAAAATAAAAAGGAGAAAATTAAAGCTCATAATAATATTAAAAGATTTAAATATGCAGTTACAATTGATAACTATTTATATCAAAGGTATGAAGGTGATTTACAGATTCTAAAAAAAGAATATCCTGCTGATAAAAAAATTAATGTTGTTGCAGATGCAGGAAAAGCCGCCCTGATTATTGAAAAAATAAAAGAAGGAGATAAATTTAAATTTAAACTTAAAGGTGAGGAATAATGAAGGTAATATTAAAGATTAAAGAGATGTTTAATGATTTTACCACTACTGAGGAAAAAATTGCAAATTATATCTTAAAAAACAAAGAAAAAGTAACCCAATTATCAGTTAATCAACTTGCCCAGGCGGCAGATAGCAGTCCGGCTTCAGTAGTTAGGTTCTGTAAAAAAATTAATTACAAGGGCTATCAAGACTTTAAAATAGCATTAATTAAAGATTTACAGGAGACTGAAAATAATGATAAAGTAAAAGTTTATGATGATATAGCTGTAGATGACCAGGTTGAAGAAATAATGGAAAAAATAGCTCATGATAATTATAAAGTAATTAAAAATACCATTAACTTACTTTCAGTAAAGGAAATTGAAAAAGCAGTAAAAGCAATAGAAAATGCAAATAATATTTATATTTTTGGAATTGGTGCTTCCGGTCTGGTCGCAAAAGATTTACAGTATAAATTAATGCGGGTCAAAAAAACAGTTATTTATTATGCAGATACTCATGCTCAATTGTCTTCGGCTGCTAATATTGAAAGTAGCGATTTAGCTATAGCTATCTCATATAGTGGTCAATCTATCGAAGTATATGAGGCATTAAAAACTGCCAAGAAGCGGGGAGCAAAAACTATATCTATTAGTAAATATGGAGAAAATCCATTAAATGAAATAGCAGACATCAAACTTCAGGTTGCGGGAAGTGAAAAAAATCTTAGGTTGGGAGCAATCACCTCGAGAATAGCTCAGTTGACCGCTGTAGACATCCTATTTGTTGCTTTTGCCAAAAATGATTTTAGTAAAATAAGCGATTACTTAAGAAATACCAGGGAAAGTGTTGAGCAGTTTAAAATAAAGTAAGGGAAGAAAGGAACTACAAATGAGAAATAAAATTATTTTATCAACAATTTTATTATTTATAATATTATTTTCATCTCTTACTACTTCAGCAGTAAGTCAGGAACAGGAATTCGATATTTTTAATTTCTTAAAATTAGGAGGAGATTTTTTAATGAATTCTAAAATTGCAGAGATGTCTCTGGAAGAAAAGGTGGGACAGCTTTTTCAGATAGGATTTTCAGGACCGCAGGTTGATTCAGAAATAAAAGATATGATTGAAAATTATCATATTGGTGGAGTGATTTATTTCAGCAGAAATATAGAGAACCCAGCTCAGACTGCAGAACTTTCAAATCAGCTGCAGGAACTGGCAGTAAACTCCGGGGCAAAGCTGCCGCTTTTTATTTCGGCAGATCAGGAAGGTGGTACAGTTACTAGATTAAAAGGAGCCACGCATTTCCCCGGGAATATGGCTCTTGGTGCTGCTAATAATAAAGAATTTGCTTATTTAGCTGGCGAAGCTGTAGGTGATGAGCTAAAAAATTTAGGGATTAATGTTAACCTGGCTCCTGATCTTGATGTGAACAATAATCCTGATAATCCAGTGATCGGAGTTCGTTCGTTTGGAGAAGATCCTAAATTAGTTGCTGAACTGGGAACTTCCTATATTAAAGGGCTGCAGTCAAAAGGAGTTATTGCAACAGCTAAACATTTTCCAGGCCATGGAGATACAGCAGTTGATTCTCATCTGGATTTACCTGTAATCAGACATTCCCGCAGTCGTCTGGAAGGGGTAGAGCTTTATCCTTTTAAAAAGGCAATTGAGGCCGGGGTAGACAGTATAATGACAGCCCATATATATTTTCCGACAATCGAAAAGGAGAAAGGAATACCGGCAACTCTTTCTAAGGCTGTTTTAACTGATTTATTGAGGGAAGAACTTAATTTTAAAGGTTTAATTATTACTGATTGTATGGAAATGAATGCAATAGTCAATACTTTTGGTACTGTAGAAGGAGCTGTCAAAACAATAGAAGCTGGGAGTGATACTGTTTTAGTATCTCACAGTTACCAAAAACAAAAAAAGGCAATTAATGCTGTGATTAAAGCAGTAAAAAACGGAAGAATTAGCGAAGAGAGAATAAATCAGTCTTTAAAGAGAATTTTAAGCCTAAAGGGTAAGAGAATCAGTCTGGCAGAGCTTAAAGAAGCAGATGAAAATAAAATTAATTTTGCAGCTCATCAAAAAATTGCCAGAGAAATTGCAGAAAATGCAGTAACAGTGGTTAAAAATGAAGGAGTTCTGCCTCTAAAAAATATTGAATCAAAAAAGATCAGTGTAATTGACTTTGAAATGGGGCGAGTTTCTTTAGCTGAAGATGACGATAAAAAAAGAAATTTGTTTTTTAAATATTTACAGGAAGAATTAAATAAGGTAGAAAATATAACTTTACAAGAGGGACAAACGATTACTGTTAATAATAATAAAATAATTGACAGTGATTTAGTTATTGTCTGCACCTATAATGCTGCAGTAAACAGAGACCAGGCCAGAATTGCAGAAAAATTAGCTGTAAAATATGATGTTTTAGTTCTTGCTCTTCGTAACCCCTATGATTATAAATATCTGAATCAAACTCAGGCATTTATTACAACCTATGATTACAGTCCGGCCAGCCAGAAAGCTGCTGTTGATTTGATAAAAGGAGAAATCAGTGCCCGCGGGAAATTACCGATTAGTATTAAATAAAACAAAAGAAAGAATATTTCTTGACAGAATTACTTATCTATGTTAAAGTTATAAAAAACAATAAAACTTATCGCGAGAGGTGGAGGGACTGGCCCTTTGAAACCCGGCAACCAGCAGTTAGCTACTGCCCGGTGCTAATTCCAGCAGGAAGATTCCTGAGAGATAAGGAGTAAGTAAATTACCCACTCCTACTTTTAGGTAGTGGGATTTTTATTTTTTACAGACTTATTTACAGGCTGCAAGTAGAGTGATCACTCAAATTTATTGTTAATTAGAGAAGAGAAAATTAGAGGAGGAAATTAAATGAAATTCAAATTTGATACTTTAGCATTACATGCAGGTTATGAGGCAGATCAGAACAAAAAGTCAGCAGCAGTTCCAATTTATCAGACAACATCCTATACTTTTGATGACACAGACCATGCAGCAGATTTATTTGCTTTAAAAGAGGCCGGTGATATTTACACTCGAATTCAAAATCCGACTAATTCTGTACTGGAAAAAAGAATTGCTGCTCTAGAAGGTGGAGTAGGAGCTCTGGCAGTTTCCTCAGGACAGGCAGCAGAGGTTATTGCCCTTTTAACTATTTGTAATAATGGAGATCATATTGTCAGCGGCAGTTCGATTTATGGCGGAACCCATAATCTCTTTAAACATACCTTTAAGAATATGGGCATAGATGTTTCTTTTGTTGATTCTGAGGACCCCGAAACTTTCAAAAAGGAGATTAATGAACAGACAAAGGCTCTTTATGTTGAAACAATTGGTAACCCATCTCTAACAGTACCTGATTTTGAGAGACTTGCTGAAATTGCCCACGAAGCAGGAGTACCGTTGATAGTTGATAATACTTTTGCTTCCCCCTATCTCTGCCGTCCCTTTGAATATGGAGCAGATATAGTGATCCATTCGACCACTAAATACATAGCCGGTCATGGGAATTCTATTGGTGGTGTTATTGTTGATAGTGGTAATTTTGACTGGGATACAGGGAGATTTCCTGGGTTGGTGGAACCGGATCCAAGTTATCATGGAGTTAAGTTTCAGGAGGAATTTGGAGAAGCGGCTTTTATCATTAAAGCCAGAGTACAGCTTTTAAGAGATTTAGGCAGTGCTCCCAGTCCTTTCAATTCTTTTTTGACAATTACTGGTCTGGAAACATTAGGCTTAAGAATGGAGCGTCATTCCCAAAATGCACAGGCAGTGGCAGAATTTTTAGCAGCTGACAATAGAGTTGACTGGGTTAGTTATCCCGGGCTTGAAAGTCATGACACACATCATAATGCTAAAAAATACTTAGAAAATGGTAGTGGTGGTATGGTAGCATTTGGCATCAAAGGTGGCAAAGAAGCAGCAGAGAAGTTTATCAATCAGCTTGAACTATTTTTACATCTTGCCAATGTTGGAGATGCAAAATCTCTGGCAATTCATCCAGCTAGTACTACACATCAGCAGTTAAGTGATGAAGATTTAAAGAAAACAGGAATTTCGCCGGAATTAATCAGATTATCAATTGGAATTGAAGATATTGCAGATATTAAAAATGATCTCGATCAGGCTCTAGCAGCATCGGAAAAGTAATGTTAAGTATAAATTAAATATTTGTCTTTAAGTGCCGGGAGAAAGTTTCTCAGTGATTGAATAGGGGAACTTTTTTCCGAACTTGTAAATTAAAAATTTCTAAAAAGATTTTGAGAAGCTAGGAGTGAGAAGAAATGCCAATTAAAATACAGGATGAATTACCAGCAGTAGAGACACTTGAGAATGAAAATATATTTGTGATGAAAGAATCCCGGGCAACTCATCAGGATATTAGATCACTAAAAATATTAATTTTAAATTTAATGCCGACTAAAATAAAAACAGAAACTCAAATTTTGCGGCTGATAGGTAATTCACCTCTGCAGATTGATATTGATCTGATGCATCCGGCCAGTCACAATTCTAAAAATACATCTGAAGAACATCTAATTAAATTTTATAACACCTTTGAAGAAATAAAAAACAATAAATATGATGGAATGATTATTACCGGGGCTCCAGTAGAAACTCTGGAATTTGAAGAGGTAGATTACTGGGATGAGCTTCAAAAAATAATGGATTGGAGTCTGCATCATGTTTTTTCTACTTTTCATATTTGTTGGGGAAGTCAGGCTGGACTTTATTATCACTATGGAGTACCCAAATATCCTTTAGAGGAAAAAATGTTTGGAGTTTTTCCACATTATAAGACTAAAAAACATGTTAAACTGATGCGTGGTTTTGATGATTTGTTTTATGTTCCTCATTCCCGGCATACAGAAATTAAAAAGAAGGATATTGAAAAAATATCTGAGCTTGAAATTCTGGCGGAATCAGAGGAATCAGGTATTTATCTTGTTGCCAGTAAAAATGGCAGGCAGGTATTTGCTACAGGACATTCGGAATATGATCGCGAAAGCTTGCAGGATGAATATCTAAGAGATATTAATAAAGGAATGAAAATTGCACCACCCAAAAATTATTACAGAGATAATGATCCGGAAAAGGAAATAGTGATGCGCTGGCGCAGTCATGCCAATCTTTTATTTGTTAACTGGTTAAATTATTATGTCTATCAGGAAACTCCATTTGATTTGAGTAAACTGGCATAAATCCTGGAAAAAGAAAAGCAACTGCAGAATATAAAGTGAGTTAAATTTTGTAGGAACAAATAATTTTTTAGTTTATTGTAAGAGGAGGAAAAATTAATTAATTTTTCCTCCTGCTGGATTTATTACTTATGGATTAGCAATAAATATCTTTTATTTTAAAGAATCATTTAAGTATTTATCTATGCCAACTGCAGCATCATGACCGGTTTTGATAGCATTGATTACATCTGGCCCCCGGGCAATATCACCACCAGCAAAAAGCCAGTTAACTGAAGTCTGGCTGTAGTCATTAATTTTAATTCTGGGGCCCGCATATTCAATTTCAAACTGGTCATCAATGTAAGAGTTATCACCACCCTGACCGATAGCCTCGATTACCATATCACATTCATAATTTTCAATATCACTGTCATCATAAGTGGGGTTGAAATTCATATCTTCATCAAAAACAGAAACACAGCAGTTTGTACATAAGTGGGCCAGTGAACCATCTTCATTAATTTCAATTTCTTTTGGTCCCCGACCGGGTTTAAAGACTATTCCTTCTTCCCGAGCTTCATCGATTTCTTCCTGGTCAGCAGGCATAATATCCTCAGTTTCCAGAGAAGTAACAGTAATATCTACTTCTCCGTACTTATCTTTTTGGATTCTGGCCATTGAGCGGGCAATATCCATTGCAACATTACCGCCACCTATAACTACCAGTCTTTTAGTTACAGGAACTTCTTTACCGCGGGCAATATCTGCCAGCAGGTTTACCGCCTGATAGACATTATTGTTTTCAGTACCGGGAACTCTGGTACTGCGGCCGTTATGGAGACCGGTAGCTGCAAATACTGCATCATAGTTTTCGTGTAATTCTTTAAGTTCAATATCTTCACCGACTCTGGTATTAAAGACAAAGTTTACTCCCAGACTTTCAATATAGTCAATATCCTTATCCAGGGCATCATAAGGGAGACGATATTCTGGAATACCGTAGCGCATCATACCTCCGGCTTTTTCCTTGCTTTCATAAACAGTGATCTGATAACCCATTACACTTAAGTAGTGAGCAGCAGAAAGGCCGGCCGGTCCGGCACCAACAACCGCAACTTTTTTATTATTCTGTTCAATTTTTTCTGTTCCTAAAACCTGCTTGTACTCTGCAGAATCAACATTGTCAACTGCATAGCGTTTCAGCCAGCGGATAGAGATTGCCTCACCACGATGGCTGAGAGCACAGACTCCCTCACATTTATGAGTGCAGACCCGACCACATACTTCAGGCAGCGGATTATCCTCATAAATCTGCTGCAGGGATTCTTCCAGATCATCATCAAAAATACCCCTGATATACTGCGGAATGTTCATATTAGCCGGACAGGTTTCTGTACAGATTTCACATTCCACACAGCGGGAAGCTTCTTTTTCTGCCTGCTCTTTCGAAAAACCTTCAACTATTTCTATAAAGGAATCAATTCTTTCTTCAGGCTCCAGCATTTCCATTTCAATTCTTTTTAAATCAAGTAGATCTGAACTTTGATCTCTTAAATAACCCAGAGGATGCTCAACCTGGTTAATATCGTTTTCAGCTGGTGTTACTATAAATGTATCAGGATCAAGATCAATATAGCTGTAATCACGGCTCATTTCTAAAGAACCTGTTGTACAGACATCAACACAGAGTCCACACCAGCAGCAGCGGCCGTAATCAATCTGCGGCCTCTCATTGCGCTGGCCTTCCTCAGCTGGTACATCAAGCATTTCTACCATTGAGATAGCATCATTGACACATACTTCCTGGCAGGTAGAACAGCCTATACATTCTTCTAAATCGTTAATATGAAAACCCCTGTATCTTTTAGCTGCATCATTAGATTCTGCCGGATAGCGAACAGTTTCCGGTTTTTTAACTAAGTTTTTAAAAGCTGTTACAGGAGAGAAGATGCTTTTTTTATCATTAGCCAATTTTTTCACCTCATTAGTCTTCGATTATATTAATTAAAGTTAATTTTCATAAAATAAATTTCAATTTGAGCTGATACAGATTCACTAAAAAGTAATTATAATTTTTAAGTTCAGCTTTAACGATCAAATTCTGGCGGACAGATTCCGAGACTTTTGGCCCAGACTGGAACATCAGCTATTCTAGTACCCGGTAAAAATTCTCTAACTCCATATAAGCCGAGTGGAGTAGAAGCTCCTCTAACGTGAACTCGATATGGTTTTAAGCTGCCGTCAGAGACCATATAATATCCGTATTCACCGCGCTTGGATTCGATTTTAACATAGGCATCACCTTTAGGAATCTTATACTTTAAGCCATTTCCAAGATCAGCCTGTACAGGTCCATCAGGGATCTTATTGATTAACTGTCTGATAATTTTTATACTCTGAAGCATGTCATCTCTGGCAATTTTTATTCTATCCCAGGCATCACCATTTTCACCTGTTGGAACTTCAAATTCAACATCATCATAGGCTGCATAGGGCATCATTTTGCGGAGGTCGTGGGGAACACCATTGGCCCTTAAGACAGGTCCGGTTGCTCCCATTTCAATTGCTTCGTCTTTAGTAATTACAGCCTTGCCCTGCCACCTTTTTTGAGCATTAGGATTTTCAAAAAGTGCCTTCTGCAGGTCAGGAAAGCGTTCATTTTCAAGTTCATCCATTAAATCGAGAATTTTATCTAAGGTTTCATCTTCAATATCCTGTCTAACACCACCCGGTCGAATATAGATGTGGTAGACTCTGGCTCCAGTAATTTCTTCAAAAATGTCTAGAAGGTAATCCCGGGTAAGGGTTCCCCAGTGCATGACTGTGTACTGACCGATTCCAGCTGCATTACCTCCAATAGAGAAGATGTGACCCTGAATTCTTGCCAGTTCCAGAATAATTGAACGGATATAGTCAGCCCGGCGGGGAACTTCAATTTCTCCAATTGCTTCAAAGCCCATGGCATAAACCATTTCGTTGATATCCGGTTCTTCAACACAAATCCGGGGAACTAAGGCTGTATTTTTAATCCATATTCTTTCTTCCATCAGTTTTTCAAAACCGCGGTGCAGGTGACCTGCATTGGCCCGAGCAGAAGTTACTGTATCTCCTTCAAATTCATAGTTGATTCCGTAATTTCCAGGTACTCCGGGGTGATTGGGTCCAAAAAATATTTCAGTCTGTGTGTTTTTGTCCATTGTAATCCCTCCATTCATATTTATCATTAACAAATTTTCTGGTATCAAAGTCCTTGCGCATGGGAGGGATCTCCTGCCAGTTCTCTAAAATTAATTCTTCTAAATTATCATTACCCTTAAATTTGACACCAAAAAAATCGTGGATATCTCTTTCGTAAAATTCAGCCACCGGCCAGATTTCCTTTGCGGTCTGAAAAATGCCGGGATCACGCTTAATTCTGGTTTTTAGGCTGATATTGATCAGGTCATCATAGGAAAAGAGATGATAGACTAATTCGAATTCTCCCTCTTCAGGCCAGTCAACACAGCTGATTGTAGATAGATGTCTGTAGGAATGAGATTTTAAAAAGGAAAGGGCCTGAATAAGTTCCTCTTTTTTAAATTCTACAGAGACATTTTGCTTGCGTTTGATTTCCAGTTTTAGTGGTTCAAAATGAGCATTCATTAACTGTAAGAGATCTTTTTCATTTCTCACTGTGTTCTCTGCACCTCCCCTAAAACGGATTCCTGATTCTGATGGTAGTATTCTAAATTATCCTGATAGCGCTGGTAGCCATCTGCCTCACCGTCTGCTATCATTTTCTTCAATTTAAGCAGACCATCTAAAATAGCCTCCGGTCTCGGCATACAGCCTGCAATATACATTTCAACAGGCAGATATTTATCCAGTTGTTTGATTGTATTATATGAATCCCAGTACATACCACCATTGATGGTGCAGGAGCCAAAGCCGACCACAAATTTTGGCGCCTGCATCTGCTCATAGGTATAGATTAAGCGTCTTAGAGTTTTGGTGCTTAAGTAGCCAGTTACTAATAGTAAGTCTGCCTGGCGCGGAGTAGCTGCTGGACCGATACCAAAACGACTCATATCATAGCGAGAAGTCATGGTAGGCGGCAGTTCAATAGCACCACAGCCGGTACAGTAATGAAGCATATTTATCGATTTATTCTGGGCCCAGTCAAGAATTTCCTGCCAGCTCCCTTTAACAAAGTTGTTATTCATTTTAAAACCTCCTGCTTAAGTAATTATATATATTGCCTGTAAAATTGCTATTCCTAAAGGCCACTTCCAGAAAAACTTAATTCCATCTTCAATTCTAAATCTGGGGAAAAGGCTGCCGAACATTGTTGCTAAAATCCAGACTATAAGCATTTTAAAAGTGAAGATTAGAATGTTTTCCGCCCCTCCTAAAAAGAGGTTGACATAAAGGGCCAGTTCAATAATAATTGTGATTGACTTCTGTAAGAGCAGCATACCGAGATACTTACCACCGGATTCTACAACCGGGCCAGACCCAATCTCCGATGGAGCAATCATAGAATCAAAGGGTTTTTTGCCCATCATTCCAATTAGCACCACAAAGGCAACTGCAGCCATCAGCGGATAGGCAAAGAGATTCCAGTTTAAAAAACTTCCAGCCTGGGCCTGCATCAGCCCCCAGACAGAAGATGTCTGGTATCTATAGATCAGCGCAAATAAAATGACCAGATAGGGCAGTTCATAACCTAACATCTGCATTAAGGCTCTGGAAATTCCAACTGAAGCCTGAGGATTACCAGAACCAACAGTTCCCATTGCCATTCCGAGAGAAGCAATTGCTAAAAGATAGATTACCAGGATTACAGTTCCCTCCATTGAATAGAGCTGCCAGCTGCCAAGGGGAATAAAGAATAAGGTTGCAATCACTCCCCCAAGAGCCATAATCGCACCGAAGTCAAAGATAAATCCGTGAGTTATAGCATCTTTTCCAAATAACTTTAAAACATCAAGATAGGGCTGATAAACAGGAGGACCATATCTTTTTTGAATCCTGGCCACAATTTTACGGGCAATGCCCATAAAGAGCAGTCCAAGAGCCATTGAAAAAACTGTGATTAGAACAAAATGTCCGATTCTATAAATTATATCTATCATATTATCCACCCCACTGCAGCTAGAATAACAAATAATAAGACTGAATAAAGAGCATAGTTCTGCAGCTTACCGGCTGCAAGAACTCTTCTTAAGCCCTCACCACTTCTAACCAGGTTTTTAGTTAAAGTTTCATAAAAGTCAGTTAAACTTTTAGCTGCTAGATTATCAAATAATCTATCAAAGGGTCTATAATATTGATAGGCATAATGATAACTTTCAGCATCTGTAATATATTCACCAGAACTGTAGGTGTCCAGCAGACCAACCAGTTTAGATTTTTTAGCAAAACTAAAGAGCAAGAGTGCTATGATAAATCCAGCTGAGAAGATATTAAAGATTAAAAGAGAATTCCAGGCTCCATTTGCTCCCTGAATACTGTAGAGAGTATAGTTAACAGTTTCTATACCTAAATAGCCAGAAATTTGATTGATAATATTCATCTGAATTCCTGGAAAAACTCCAAATAAAACGATTACTAAAATCAGGATCAGCATAGGTATTTTCATCAACAGAGGAACCTCTTTAATATTCTGATGCTGAGGTTTTAACTGACCTAAAAATACAGTGCTTAAGGGCTTAAAGACATACATAAAGGAGGCTATACTGCCGAAAAAGGCAGCAATTGCCAGAAATAGATATCCCTTTTCAATTAAAGCCTGATAGATAACCCACTTGGAGATAAAGCCGTTTGTAGGTGGAATACCTGCAAGAGCAATAATTGCTGTCAAATAAGCAGCAAAGGTCAGCGGCATTCTAAAGATCAGGCCACCCATCTCATACATTTTAGTTGTTCCAGTTCTGTAAATTACCGCAGCCAGAGCCAGAAAGATAGTTGATTTAAAGATTAAGTGATTCATTAGATGCAGCATTGAGCCGCTAAATCCTAAAGGAGTTGCGATTGCAATTCCAATTATTATATAGCCCATTTGAGAAATAGAGGAATAAGCTACTAATTTTTTCATATCTTCCTGTCTGATGGCGAGTATTGTTCCTGTAATTATTGTAACTGCTCCCAAAAGAGCAAATAAATAACTTAAAAGCGGCAGTCCACGGTAAGCGATAGTATTTTCTATTATTTTAAAGAAGGAAAGCTGATAGAAAACAACGATCATTCCATAGATTCCTATTTTAAGCATCATTCCAGAAAGAAAAGGAGAAAACTCTTTGGGCGCATTACCATGAGCATCCTTAACCCAGATGTGAAGAGGGAAGATACCGGCTTTGACTATAAAGGGTAAGCTGATAACTAAAAGCAGCATAGTTGACTGAGCTGGAGAATTAGCCACTAAAAATTCAGCTGCAGAGTCAAAGGCAAAGCTTCCTGTCTGCTGAAAGATAAAAATAGAGGCCATTAAAAATGCATAAGCTGCTCCGGCACTTAAAATAATGTACCTATAGGCTGCTTTTCCTGCCATTTTCTTTTTCCCGGCTGAGATCAGATAAAAGGAAGTCCAGGTCATTAACTCCCAGAAAATAAAAAGAGTTAAGAAATCACGGGCAAAAACAATTCCAATCATACTACCGATGATGATTAGAAAGTTTAAGTTGAAAACAGAAGAGAACTTAAAATTCTCCTGTGAGTTAATAGAAAATAAGGCAATTAAAATCGAAATTGCTGCTGTCATGACTGCAAAGAGCCAGGAAAGCGGATTAACTGCCAGTAAAAAGTCAATTTTATATCCCATTAAACTAAGATTAAAGCTTTGAGTTATATCCCATCTGCCATATAATGCAGTCAGACTTAAAAGTAAATAAGCTGAAACTAAAGCTGTAATAACTGCTCCAGCTTTTCGATTCCTCTTATTTAAAATATAGGCTATAAAAGCTGCTGCAATCGGGATGAATATATAATTTGTCAGCACTTACATCCCTCCTAAAACTGTCATAATATAACTACCATTGTTGATAAGTTCTGCTGCCGCTTTTTCCAGGGGGTCAGCAATTAGCTGGGGATAAATTCCCAGGCCGAAAATCATTAGAGTCAGTAAAACAACCGGTATAGTAATTACAGCTGTTTTTTTAACTTCAATTTTTAAATCTTCAAAATATAATTTCTGTACTACTTTTAAATAATAGGCAATTTCTATCACGGCAGCCAGCAGTATTAATACTGTCAGCAGAAATTGATCTGCATTTAAACTGCTGCTGATAATCATAAACTTACTGATAAAGCCATTCAAAAATGGCACACCAAGTATCCCCATGGCAGCAATGGTAAAGCCAAAGGCTGCAGTTTTCTTTTTGCTGCCCAGACCGGCTAAGTCGTCTATGTTTTTACTGCCTGCTGCTGAGATTAGAACTCCAGCACTGATAAAGAGTAGAATTTTTAAAATTGAATGATTGACCAGCTGAAAAAGTCCAGCTCTAACGGCTCCCTCAGTTCCCAGACTGATTACTGCTACAATCAATCCCATCTGGGCTAAACTTGAGTAGGCCAGCATTCTTTTAATATTTTTTTGCTGATAGGCTATCAGTTCACCTAAGATTAAGGTGATGGCCCCTAAATAGAGCAGATAATTTAAAAATGATTGAGCAGGAAAAAGGGTGAAAAATATTCTAGCCAAAGCATAGATTCCTGCTGCTGAGACTGCTCCACTCATAATTCCGCTAACTGCTGTTGGAGCTTCAGTATAAAGATCAGGCACCCAGAAGTTAAGCGGGAATAATTCTGCCTCAATTCCGACTCCGATTAAAAATAAGAGTGCTGTAATCTGCAGTAAAAGCGGGTTGATCAGGCCTGCTGAAGCTGCTATTTCAGCCAGGTTAAGACTGCCGACTGCTGAATAGGTAAATCCTATTCCAAGCAGCATAAAAACTGAGCCGATTCCCCCGATGACTAAATATTTAAAGCTGGCTTCGTAGCTGTCTCTGCCGGCAAAAGCAGTTAAGCTGTAGGCAGCAATACTTGTAATTTCAATAAAAACAAAAAGGTTGAATAAATCACCGGTCATCACCATTCCACTGGCACCGGCAGTTATCATTAAAAATAAAAGGTAGAATTTATCATCAAATTTATAATCCTGAGTTAAATTATATATTGATAGTATAAAGGCACTACCGTTGATTAAAAACGCTGCCAATAAGGCCAGAGGTCCTACATAGAGATTAATTGCCAGAGGAGCCTGCCAGCCGCCAAGTTCTATTATTATGGCTGAATCCATAATTTGAGAAAAATTTGCTGTCAGAACTAAAAGATTAAAGGCTGTTGTTAAAAGAGCTATAACCTTTGGCAGTTTTTGATTAAGCATTTTAAAAATTGGCATTGTAAAAGACATAAGTAGTGGTATTGCTATAATTAAAGTAAGGTTCACCATTTTAACCCCCTTATTTTTGAGATATCAAGGGTAGAAAATTTATCATATATTTTAATTACAAGTGCAAGTCCAAGACCGAGCACAGCTGTTCCAATTACAATTGAAGTTAAGACCAGAGCCTGTGGAATTGGATCAACAAAAGCAGCTGTATTTGTCTGAACAACAGAATTTAAGATCGGTGCATTTGCTGCTTTAACATAACCGAGAGCCACCAGCATCAGGTTAACTCCGGTATCCATTAAAGCAAGTGAAATCAGAATTTTTATCATGTTCTTTCTGGTTATTACTCCATATAGTCCTATTAAAATGAGAAGTATTGATCCTCCAAAAAAAGACCACTCCTCCAGGAAGTTGAGCAAAGTAATCACATCCTTTATAAAATTTAAACTTTATTTTTTAAAATTTGGCCGCAGTTAATTAAGCTTCAATTAGACTTTTAACTATATTAGTTAATTCTGCTCCTACTTTAAAGGCAATGGCTGTATAAATAACTGCAATTGTTCCTCCGCTGAAGAGCTCTCCAACAGTGCCAGTTGCCAGAAAGTTTTCTAAAAAAGAGCCTCTTGTTATCAATCCATACAGTCCGAGGCCTACAAATACTATCCCGGCTGCACTTTCAACAAGAGTGATGCTTTTTTCTTTAATTTCAAATTTATAATCGGCAAGCATTTTAAGTAAAAAAGCAGTTGCTATTACTGCTCCTCCCTGAAATCCTCCACCAGGGCTTAAGTGGCCGTGAATAAAAATATAGGCGCCTGCTAATAAGAGCAGAGGAAAGATAATTTTAATTCCAGTATTTAAAATCAAAGAAGCTTCTTTGGCTGCAAATCTACTTTTCTCACTCTTTTCTAAGTTAAGCACAATTGCAATTCCTGCTGCTGCCAGAAATAAAACTGTGATCTCACCTAAGGTATCAAATGATCTGTAGTTTGCTACTACTGAGGTAACAATATTAGCTGAGCCACTTTCTAAATTAGAACTTTCCTTATAAATAACTTTCTTGCTGTCAGAATTAACATTCTTATTTATATAACGGCTGGCTGTTCTATTACTTAGATCTGCCTGTCCAAATTTATTTATCGTAATTTCTCCAGCTGCCGGAACAATGGTAAAAGCCTGAAAGATAATGAAAGCAAAGACGGCTACAATTATTAAGGCCAAAAAGTTTCTAAACTTCACTCACTTTTCCCCCTTTCAGTTTTATATAAGGCGAGTACAAAAATTGCTGTTGTTAACCCGGCCCCAATTGCTGCCTCTGTCATTGCGACATCAGGTGCTTTTAAAAAATAAAATAGAACTGAAGCGATTAAGCTGACCAGACCGGCAGCTATAATAGAATTTAATAAGTTATCAAAAAATAAGGCTGCTAATGCAGCAATAAGCATAATTAAAATTAAAAAGCTAGAAATTAGAGGCATTCTGATCACTGCCTTTCTTATTTAAATAATTTTCTTGATATTTATCCTGAGCTGTTATTTTATCAACTGCAATTCTGCTCAGTCTGGCAGCACGAGCTATAGCATGACTGCCAATTGGATTTGTCATTAAGATAAAAATAGCAATAATTAATGTTTTTAAAAACCAGTCAGTCTCAACCATACCTACTCCTATAATAGTAGATAAAGCTCCTAGAGTTGTTGCTTTTGTTCCTGCCTGAAGTCGGTTGTAAACATCCGGCATTCTCAATAAGCCTAAAGCCCCTAAAAAGAGAAACAAAGTTCCTAAGAAAATTAAAATATAGCCTAAAGTATTGATAATAATCAAAATTAACCTCTCCCTTCAAGATAGCGGGCGATAACAATTACTCCTGTAAAAGAAAGTGCCGCAAAAACAAAGGAAATATCCAGATAAATATGATTTTTAAAAAATAGTGCCAGAACTACCAGCAGAGAGCTTATTATAGTTGTTACTGTATCTAAAGAAACTATTCTATCAGCTGGAGTTGGGCCTTTGAGCAATCTAATAACTGCAATCAAAACTGCAGCAGAAATAATTATGAAGATATAATTTAACATTAAAAGACCCCCTCCAATAAATTCTCGAATTTTTCAGAAATTAGTTTTTTCTGTTCTGCTGGATCAGTAGTACTGAGATCAATCCAGTGAATATAAAGACTGTCATCGATTATATCTACTGTCAGAGTTCCAGGAGTTAAAGTAATAGAGTTTGCCAAAAATAATTTGGCCCTGTCTGATTTGAGATTAGTTTTAATCTCTACAATTCCTGGATTAATTGGTAGAGAAGGATCAATAACTCTTTTTGCTACATCAAGATTTGCTTTCAGCATTTCCCATAAAAAAACAGGTATATACTTTATAAAAGCAAATATCCTGCTGATAATATTATTCTGAGTTTTTTCTCTGCTAAAACTCTGATATGTAAAAAGTGATAGCAGCAGAGAAACAACTAATCCAGTTAATAACTCTGACTGCTCAAGTGATGAAGTATAGGCAAGCCAGAAGAGGAAAAAGAATGTTGTGCTGAATAAATATCTTTTTAAATTCTGCAAAAGAAAACCTCCTTTAATAAAGTTGATGAAAATACTATGAGATTTTTTTCATAAATTTAGTGAAAAAAATAATATTTTATAATATACCTCCCCCTTTGCAAATGTTTTGACAACTTATATCTATATATTATGATATTACGATATAAAAGTCAACATAAAATTATTATTTTTCTGAAAATACTCAAATACTGCTGTCAGAAAATTAAAGTTTCTAACAGCAGTATTATAAAAAGCCTAAATTTATTTAATTTTTTTAACGGATTCTCTCTCTATTAATTCTGTAGGAATAACTGATTTAGTTGATTTTTTTTCTGGATTTTGAATCCGGTCAAATAATTTTCGAGCAGCTTCCTGGCCCATTCCTTCTTTGTCCACCGAAATAGTGGATATTTTTGGGGTTGTAAAAGCAGTAAGTTCAATATTATCAAAGCCAATTATAGAAATATCTCCTGGTACTTCCAAACCATATTTATTAAAAGCCTGAATAAGACCAATAGCAGTTGCATCATTGGCAGCAAAAATAGCTGTTGGCAGTTCTTTTTCTCTTAAAAAAGATTTGGCAAGTTCTTTACCCATATTTTGACCAAAATCTTCTTTTATTTTAATAAAATTATTATTAATATCTAAATTATTTTCAATCATTTCTAATTTGTAGGCTTTATATCTTTCATTAAAACTGGGATGAGAATTGGGTCCACCAGCATAACCAATTTCTTGATGGCCCATTTTAATTAAATATTTAACAGCCTGCATAGCTCCATTATAATTATCTGAAACTATTGAGTCCATAATAGGGGAACTCAAATAGTTATCAACTAATACAGTTGGAAATTTCAATTCTTCTATTGCTTTAATCATGTCAGTATTAATATCGGCACCGGCCAGGATAAGTCCATCAACTTTGTTCTGACTGATTATTGCAGGAATTTCTTTGCTTTTTAGATCTTCAAGCTTAATTGTTGAAAAGAGAAGATTATAATCATAATTTTCTATTTCAACTTCCACTCCTGCTATAACTCTTGTGTAAAAAGGGTTATTAAAGATAGGGATATGACGGCGGCTCATTATAAAAGCAATATTATGCGTTTTTAAGTTCACCTGAGAATGGAAAGAAAAATACCCCATTTCTTTGGCAATGTTTAAAATCTTCTGTCTGGTAACAGGAGAGACCCCTCCTTTATCATTTAGTGATTTAGAAACAGTTGAAATAGAAACTTCAGCTTTTTCCGCAATATCTTTAATTGTAATACTCATACTGATACTTCCTTTCAAAAAAATTTACAGGTTTAATGTTTTAGCAGTAATAATCTTTCAAAACAAGCGAAAAACTTTTCTTATAGTATAACATATGTTCAAAAATAAATAAAATTGAATCTTTTTTTAAAATTATTTGAAAAAACGAAAAAACAATGCTATAATATAAGAAAGTTATTTCGTAAATAACGAAAAATATTGTTTTTTAATCAAATAATTTTTTTGTACATTGAAAATTAAATAAAAAAAATAAAAATTAGCTTGAATTGTCTGCAAATTTACGCTATAATTAAATCAAGAAATCGTTTTAGTAAGTTTTAGCGTAAATTTCTCCTTTTCTTCAAATATTAAATTTTAAAATTTGTTAATTTAATGAAGATTGGTGAAATTGCTAAAATTTTGTTCACTCTTACTTTTATAAGTTAATAATCCCTTAAGACAAAAGAGAGTGACATTTTGCATTACAAAATAATTTAAAGGGGTGTTTATTAATGATGAATGTTGGTAAGAAGGTTTTAATTCTAACTCTGGCTTTTCTATTTCTAGTTGGAGGTATGTCTCTGGCTCAGGATCTTCCTAGAGAAGAGACCTTAGTTGTTTCTGGAGCAATGTGGGGACCTCCATCAACCTGGAATGTTCTAATTCCTAACCCTACTCCAGGTACAGGTGGCTTAGTTTATGAGACAATGTTTTCTTATAACCCACTTGAAAACGAATATCAGCCCTGGTTGGCTGAAAGTGGAGAATGGGTTTCCGACAATGAATATGTTCTTAATTTAAGAGAAGGTATTAATTGGACAGATGGTGAAGAATTTAATGCAGAAGATGTTGTCTTTACTTATGAACTTGCAAAAGATAACTCTATAATGTATTCACCTGTCTGGGACTGGATGGAATCTGTAGAGGCAGAAGATAATTATACAGTTAGATTTACCTTCAGTGAACCACATTATGCAGAATGGGATTCTGAATTATATCAGCGTTACATTATTCCAGAACATATCTGGAGTGAAATTCCATCTGACGAATTAATTACCAGAACAATGAAAGATCCTGTTGGTACTGGTCCATATATGGCCAGAGAAGCAGGTCAGGACAGAATGGTCTGGGAAAGAAATGATGACTGGTGGGGTAATGATGTATTCGGTCAGCCTAAACCTAAATATCTTGTTGATTTAGTTAATCAGAGCAACAATGTTGTTATGGGAATGTTAATGAAAGGCGAACTTGACTTAAGTAATAACTTTATCCCTGGTGTTCAGAAAGTTAAAGATCAGTTTGGTTTAAAAACCTGGTATGATGGAGAGCCATATATGCTTTCCTGGAACACAGCTAATATGTATATGAACACAACCAGAAAACCAATGGATGATGTTCAGTTTAGAAGAGCAATGGCCTATATGGTAGATCAGCAGGCAATTGTTGACCGTGTATATGGTGGCCTGGTAAAGCCTGCCAATCCAACAGGTTTATTTGGAGAAGGTTGGTTAAAATATCTGGATGAAAATGTAGTAGATGAATATGGTTTTGAGTATAATACTACCAAAGCCAAAGCCTTATTAAATGATGCAGGTTATGTTGATGCAGATGGTGATGGCTGGAGAGATATGCCTAATGGTGACCCACTCGAATTAAGCATTATAGTTCCCAGTGGCTGGACAGACTGGATGTCAGCTGTCAGAGTTATTTCTCAGAATGCTGAAGAAATTGGGGTAAATATTACACCTAACTTCCCTGATTCCTCACTATTTGATAACAAGCGCTTTAATAAAGATTTCGACATGTTAATTGCTAACTTCAATACAACTCTTTCTTCAAATCCATTTGATTACTGGGATGGTGTAGCAAACGAGAGTATTCATGGCGAAACAATCAGTAATGGTAACTGGGGTGCTTATGATAACCCTAAACTCTTTGATTTAATTGATAAATTTAACATGACAAAGAATGAAACTGAAAAACAGGAAATTGCTTCTGAGATTCAGAGAATTCTTTTAGAAGAAATGCCAACAGTACCTCTCTGGCATAATGGTCTCTGGGCTCAACAGACAACAAACAACTGGACAAACTGGCCAAATGAGGATGATCCTTATGGTGTTCCAGTAAGTTGGGGTAATGCTTATCAGTTAGGTATGATTCATACCTTAATTGGGCTGGAACCAGCAGAGTAAAAGTCAAAACAATTGAATTGAGTTATTAATACAGGTCCGATAATTTTTTATCGGGCCTGTTATTTAGAAAGGAGCAGCAAAAGATGGGTAAATATTTGCGGAAAAAATTAATTATCTATATTATTACATTTATTCTGGCAGTAACAATTAATTTTATAATTCCCAGAATGATGCCTGGGGATCCAATCCAATCACTTTTGTCACGTTTTTCCGGTATGGAGGGCGGACGTGAAATTTTGCAGGATCAACTTACCCTGCTTTTTAATTTAGATCAGCCTCTCTGGGAACAATATCTTAATTTTTGGAAATCAGTTTTTACGCTTGATTTCGGAATTTCAATTATTCAGTTTCCAACACCAGTAATAGATATTATAAAAAGAGCTATTGTCTATGATCTGGCAGTTCTGTTTCCTGCAATTATATTAAGCTGGATTGTTGGTAATAAACTGGGTGCTTATTCCGGGACAGATAAAAAAGTCGATAATGCTTCAATGCCATTCTTTTATTTTTTAGCTTCCTCACCATATTTTTGGATGGCCGGGATTGTAGTATTTTTCTTTGGGGTGGTTATTGGCTGGTTCCCAATTAGTGGAGCCTACAGTTCGACGGCCTCACCTGCTTTTACCTGGAATTTTATAGCTGATTTTTTACATCACTGGTTTTTGCCGTTTTTTACTATGTTTTTGGTTCAGCTCGGTGGCTGGGCAATTGGAATGCGCAATATGATCATGTACGAAAAAAGTTCAAATTATTCTAAGTATATGGAGACTCTGGGTGCCTCTAAAAAATTGATCAGGCGTTATGGCTTTCGTAATGGTGTTTTACCACAGGTTACAGGTCTGGCTTTAAGAATTGGTCGAATTGTTGGTGGCGCAATAACAGTTCAGGTGGTATTTAATTATCCCGGTCTCGGTAGAATGATGCTTGATGCAGTACAAAACCAGGATTATTTTTTAATGCAGGGAGTATTTTTAACAATTGTAACCATGGTTTTAGCAGCGAATTTTATAGTAGATATAGTATATATGTTCATTGATCCAAGAGTTAGACTTTCATTTACTGAGGAGGTTTAGGTTATGGCAAAAGATTTCTGGGCAAAACATGAAAATTTATATTATGCTTTAACAAATAAAAAAGTTATTTTTGGTTTAACTATTGTAGCCTTTGTTTTTTTGCTGGCAGCATTTGGCCCAATGATTGCTCAATATGAATATGATGAATATGCCGGACAGGGTTATTTACCCCCTTCCTCAGAGCATTTCTTTGGTACGACTATTGATGGTAAGGATGTATTTACTCGGACGGTTAATGGTCTGCGCTCAACTCTTTTAGTGGGGGCTATAGCTGGTAGTATTGCAACTTTAATCGGCTGTATAATTGGTTTTGTTGCTGGTTATTATGGTGGAACAATTTTTGATGAGCTTTTAATGATGTTAACCAATATTTTTGTAGTGATGCCACAGCTTGCACTTTTAATTGTAATTGCAGCATTTCTGGAAGTACGGGGGACATTTGTTATGGCAGTGATTGTTGCTTCAACAGCCTGGCCCTGGACAGCAAGAGCCGTTAGATCTCAGACCCTTTCTTTAAAAAATCAAGAATATGTGTCTCTATCCAGGATTTCTTCAATTAGTGTTGGCAGGATTTTAAGAGAAGATATTGCTTCCAATATGTTTTCCTATGTATTCATGGTATTTATTCAGCAGTTTAATGGTACCATGTTGGCAACAGTTCAGCTGGAGTTTCTGGGATTAGGACCAACAAAGGGTATTTCTTTAGGTCTTGTGATGCAGAATGCGGTTAACTGGAATGGTATACAACTTGGTATGTGGTGGTGGGCAATAATTCCTGGTTTGATTTTAACAATTCTAATTACAGCTTTATACTTTATCAATACAGGATTAGATGCAGCCTTTAACCCACGTTTGAGGGAGATGTAAGTTATGAGCGAGAATATATTAGAAGTCAAAAATCTTAAGGCATATTATGATATTTTAAAAGGTCAGGTTAAAGCAGTAGATGATGTAACCTTTAATCTTAAAAAAGGAGAAATTTTAGGCCTGGCTGGCGAATCTGGCTGTGGAAAAAGTACGCTGGCAAGCACTTTTATTTCCAGAAAAAAACCCCTAAAATATATCTCAGGAGAGGTTGATCTGGTTGGAAATAAAATTATGGAGATGAGCGAAGAAGAATTCAAAAAGCTCCGCTTAAGCACAATTTCTTTAATACCCCAGTATGCACTTGACGCCTTTTCTCCTACTAAAAAGATAAAAACATATATAGCTGATTTAGCCAGACAGCACGGCATTAAAACAGATAAAAAGTTTTTCGATAAAGTAAAAGAAAGACTTGATCTGGTAAACCTGGATGAATCAGTGTTAAACAGATATTCAATTGAATTATCTGGTGGAATGAAGCAGAGAGTTATCATGGTTATTTCTACCATTTTAGATCCAGAATTTTTAATAGCTGATGAAATTACTTCAGCCCTGGATGTTAGCTCCCAGCGATTTGTGGCAACAATGCTTGCTAATCTAAGGGATTTAGGAATTATTAAATCTTCAATTTTTATTACTCATGATTTATCAATTTTATACCAAATAGCCGACAGAATAATGATTATGTATGCCGGTAATTTTGCTGAAATTGGACCGACTGATGAAATTGTAGATAATCCCCGTCATCCCTATACCAGAGCTTTAATTGATTCTTTACCTAAAGTAGGGATTCAGTATAAAGATAAACGTTTATCAGGAATTGAGGGAACTCCTCCCCACTTATTAAATATTGAAGAAGGGTGCCGTTTCAGACATCGCTGTCCTTATGCAATTGACAAATGTGAAGAAACTCCTCAGAGAGAAAAGGTAGCAGAAGACCATTTCGTTTCCTGCTGGAGATGGAAAGAGTTAGGAAGTGATCTTAATGGCTAAAAATAAAGATGTTGTAATGTCAGTAGAAGGTTTAACCAAGGTTTTTAAAAGTGGAATTTTAAATCCCGAATATACTGTTGCTGCCAAAGATGTTTCCTTTGATATCGAAAAAGGAAAAATAATTTCTTTAATTGGAGAAAGTGGTAGTGGAAAAACAACTGTTGGAAAATTAATTTTAAAATTAATCAATCCAAGCGAAGGTAAAATAATATATAAAGGAAAAGATATTTCAGAAATTAATGATAAAGCTGAGACTCAGCAGTATTACCGCCGGGTTCAGGGGATCTTTCAGGATCCATTTGCAACATTTAACCCTTTATACAGAGTGGATAGAGTTTTTGATCTAATTTTCGATTCCTTTGATTTAGATTATGAAGATAAAGATGAGGCAATTAGAGATGCTCTCTATGATGTAAACTTAAATCCGGATCGAACCTTAGGTAAATTCCCCCATCAGTTAAGTGGTGGCCAGCTGCAGAGATTATTGATTGCCCGAGCTCTGCTGATGGATGTAGATGTTTTAATAGCAGATGAGTTAATCAGTATGCTTGATGCCTCAACCAGAATTGGAGTTTTAAATCTGCTGGTGGAATCCTGCAAAAAACACGGAATGTCAGTTATTTTTATCACCCATGATCTTAATCTCGGCTACTACATCAGTGATAAATCGCTGATTATGTACAAAGGTCGACTGGTGGAAAGAGGCGATACTAAAAAGATATACGAGAATGCAACTCATCCTTATACTCAAATGTTATTTGAAGCTGTACCTGAGATTGGTGAGCGCTGGGATCCAGATGAAGAATTCCTGCCGGAACAGGTAGTAAGTGATGTTAAAAAATTCTACAAAGAAAATGAAGGTAAGGGTTTTGTAGAGATCGAAGAAGATCACAGTGTATTATTTAGTGACACAAAGTAATTAGTTTTAGATAATAAGAGAGTATGCTTTATTAGAGGGGGCATTTGAATGAAAGATAGTGCCAGATTGTTAAAAGATGTAATTGAAAATAACGGACTGAAAAAATAAATAAAGTTTGAATTGTTAAGGTGATGAATATTATATTTAATTAATTTTCAATTAAAGCTTAAAGCTGCTTAAGAAAAATAAGCTGGTTCCCCTATACCAGTTAGATAAACTTTCTGGCTGCTTTAAGCTTTATTGATTTAAAAATTGAAGGCAGGGGGAGAAAAGTATGTCTGCTCAAAAGCAAAATAAAAATTTATCTTTTTTTAACTCACTAAAATGGAAAATTTCCGCTATTATTGTTTTAATTCTATTACTGGTGCTGGGAACAATCAGTTATTTAACTTTTAATTCAGCTTCAGAAATCGTTAGAAACCAGATTGACGAAAATATTAATTTAGTCGCCTCTTCTTATCAAACAAATGTTGAATCAATGTTAAAAACTCTTGACAGGCAGATTGACAGTATAAGTTCTGACAGCAGTTTTAATGGCTACTTCGAATTAATGGAAGGACTTTATCCCGGCAGTGAAGCAGAGCCGGCAGCAGGTGAAGAATTTGTTGTAAATATAGATACCTTTATGGGTATGCAGTATTCTACAGCCGGAGCCTTAAGATCTGTCAGAAAGAATATAGAAAATATCGAATATGCTTACCTGGTAAT
This sequence comes from Halanaerobium sp. ST460_2HS_T2, assembly GCF_003337665.1. NCBI lineage: Bacteria > Bacillati > Bacillota > Clostridia > Halanaerobiales > Halanaerobiaceae > Halanaerobium > Halanaerobium sp. ST460_2HS_T2. The sequence goes on along the minus strand of NZ_QPJF01000005.1, from coordinate 43,579 downwards.
GGCAGATGGAACAGTGATTTCAGATTCCAGAGCCTATTCAGCTCAGGCTTTAGAAGATCATGATCATTACTTAAAAGAAAAGTTGGATCCAGATTTATATAAGAATATAAGTTTTGGCAGCATACATAACGACAATAATCAGAATTATCTACTTTATAATTCACCTATTTATGCAGATGATGGTGAAACTATCAGCGCTTATATAGTACTGGCCTTAAATCCAGAGATAGTTTATTCCGAACTGCAGAGTTTAAATGTTGAAAATGCTGAAAATTATAAATTGATTAATTCTGATGGGCAGATCATTAGAGCACAAAACAGAGAGCTTTTCGCGTCTAAAATAGATAATAACTGGTTTGTAGAGGAGAGAACAGATCAAAACAGCACCACTTCAGAAGAAGTTGGAGGTTATTATCTGCTTAAAAATCAGATTAGAGAAAATCTGGCTCTGGCAGTTGAAATACCTACCGAACAGATGCTGGCTCCAGTCAGCAGACTCGGTCGAACTATCTGGACAGTTTCGGGAATCTCTTTAGTTCTGGCTCTATTAGTAACTTTCTTTTTTATCAGCTGGCAGCTTAAACCACTTTCCTCTTTTATGGACTCATTTAGAAAGATGAAAAATGGTGATCTGAGAGAACAGGTTAAAATGGGCAGAAAAGATCTCAAACGAAAAGATGAGATTGGAATTATGGCCGGTATTTTTAATGAAATGCTGGAGGAATTAAACAAGCTGGTGGTTGATATTAATCAGCAGGCAGAAAACCTGAATTCCTCTGCCGAAAAAATGGACCAAAACAGCAGAGAAGTTAATAAAGGGGCAGAAGAGGTGGGACTGGCTGTAGAAAATCTTTCTGCAGGCTCGGAAGAACAGCTGGCTCAGATTGAAGAAAGCAATAACAATGTTCAGCGTTTAAATCAGGAAATAAAAGAAGTTGATAAAAATGCCGAAGAAATTGCTTCTGGAGCAGATGAAGTTCTAACAAGTATTGAAAAAGGAAACCAGACTGTTTCCAGCTCAATCAATAATATCAATGATTTAAGCAAAGAAACAAAAGAGGTCGCAGAATTAATTCAAAACTTAGGCAGGATGTCCGAAGAAATTGGTGATATTGTAGTTTTAATTAACGATATTTCAAATCAGACTAACCTGCTGGCTCTAAATGCTGCCATTGAAGCAGCAAGAGCAGGAGAGGCTGGTCGAGGTTTTTCTGTTGTTGCTGATGAAATCAGGTCTCTGGCAGAAGAATCTGCTGGGGCGACAGAGAAAATATCTAAGTTAATAGAAAAAATACAGCTGGGAGTTAATGAAGCTGTTAATTCTATGGATCAGAATGAAGAACTGGTTGGAGCCAGTGTGGAAAGCATAGAAGAGACAAATAGTATTTTTAAAGAAATTAGAAATGTTTCCAACAGTCTCGGCCGCTCTATCAATAATGTTGTTGATCGGATTAGTTCAATGAGAGAAGAGAGTGAAAATGTAGAAAATGCAATTAATGACATAGCCAAGGTGACCAGGGACTTTGCTTCCAGTTCAGAACAAATTTCGGCTTCAACTCAGGAACAGGCAGCCTCTACAGATGAAATATTAAGTACTGCTGGAGAATTGAAGTCAATGTCTGAGGATTTATTAAACAATATTAATGGTTTTGATGTTGAATAATTAGGATCTTTCAAACTACAATGGGGTGAGATTATGAAAAAATTATCATTAAACGGAAGCTGGGATTTAAAGCAGAGTGATCAGCAGCAAAAAATTGAGGCAGAAGTCCCTGGCTGTGTGCATACTGATTTAATTAATGCGGGGCAGATCGAAGATCCATTTTACCGAAATAATGAAGAAAATTTGATGTGGATTGGAGAAAGTGACTGGGATTACAGCAGAAAATTTAATTTAAGCGAAGAATTTCTTGCGGCGAAGAAAATTCTGCTTAATGCAGAGGGACTGGATACTCTGGCTGAAATTTATATTAATCAGCACAAAATTGCAGAAACTAATAATATGTATAGAAACTGGGAATTTGAAATTAAAGAGTACTTAGAGGTGGGAGAAAATGAGATTCGAGTTCATTTTAATTCTCCGCTGCCCTATTTAAGAAAAAAAGATGAAGAATTTCATATTCCAGCCTGGAGTGTAGGTGACCACCGCCTGCATGGAGGTGGCTGGCTGCGCAAACAACCCAGCAACTTTGGCTGGGACTGGGGACCGATGCTGGTTACAATGGGGATCTGGAAAGATATTGGGCTGATTGCTCTTGATAAAGCAAGAATTGAAGAAATAAAGGTCGAGCAGCAGCATCTGGAAAGTGGTAGTATAGAATTGGCAGTTGATCTGCAGACAGAAAAGGTGGCAGCTGAAGATTTAAATGTAGAAGTTAAGTTTATGCTGGCAGATAAGAATGTTTATAAAAATCATTTCGAAATTGAAGGAGAAAAAGCAAAGATAGAATTTGAAGTAGAAGAGCCTGAACTCTGGTGGCCCAACGGAATGGGAGAACAGCCTCTCTATGACCTCGAAATTTCAATTTATGACAGTGGTGGTCAGAGACTGGATTCTGTTCAGAAAAAGATTGGTTTAAGGGAGCTTGAGCTAATTACTGAGGATGACGAGTGGGGTCAGTCCTTTAAATTTAGAGCTAACGGCAGAGACTTTTTTGCCAAAGGTGCTAACTGGATACCTGCAGATGCTTTTGTATCCAGAGTTAAAAGAAAAGATTATCGAAAACTATTAGAATCTGCAGCAGAAGCAAATATGAATATGCTCCGTGTCTGGGGTGGAGGACTTTATGAGAGTGATGACTTTTATGAGATCTGTGATGAACTTGGTTTAACAGTCTGGCAGGATTTCATTTTTGCCTGTGGAACCTACCCCAGTTTTGACGATGATTTTATGGCCAATGTTAAAGTTGAAGCAGAAGAGAATGTAAAAAGAATCCGCCACCATGCTTCACTTGCTCTCTGGTGTGGAAACAACGAAATTGAGCAGGGAATAGCAGCTGATAAGTGGGACAGCGAAAAAATAACTATGCCCTGGGATGACTACCAAAAGTTATTTGACGAACTGCTGCCGGAAGTTGTAGCTGACCTTGATCCACAAACCGATTACTGGCCTGGAAGTCCCCACAGCCCTGAGGGTGACCGCAATGACTTCAATAACCCGGACTGGGGAGATGCTCACCTCTGGGATGTCTGGCACGGTAAAAAGCCATTTGAATGGTACAGAACCTGTGAGCACCGCTTTAACAGCGAGTTTGGTTTTCAGTCATTTCCGGAGCCCAAAACAGTCTACGGCTATACAGAAGCAGAGGACCGCAATATAACTTCTTATGTTATGGAACATCACCAGCGCAGTGGTATTGGTAACTCGACAATAATGCACTATATGCTGGACTGGTTCCGCCTGCCTGTTGGATTTGATAATGTTCTCTGGACAAGTCAGATTCTGCAGGGACTGGGAATCAAATATGCAGTGGAAAACTGGCGCCGCAATATGCCGCGGGGGATGGGAACTCTCTACTGGCAGTTAAATGACAACTGGCCGGTAGCCAGCTGGTCTTCACTTGACTATCACGGCCGCTGGAAGGCCCTGCACTATATGGCCAAAAAGTTTTATGCGCCACTTTTAATATCAGGAATAGAAAACACTGAAGATTCAACAGTTGAGATTCATGTTACAAGTGATAAATATCAGGATTTAAAAGGAAAGGTTAACTGGCAGTTAAGAGATGTCAGCGGCCAGCTGATATTAGAAAACTCTTTTGCAGCAGAAATTAAGGCTGCAGGCAATCAGCATTTTAGAACTTTAGAACTCCAGGACTATGTTGATCAGCATGGTGCCAGAAATTTAATGCTCTGGCTGGAGTTAGAGGTTGAAGGAGAGATAGTTGCTGAGAACTTTGTTTCTTTTGCCAGACCAAAGCATATGCAGCTGCAGGAGCCAGATATTAAAACGGAAATTAAGCGTCTGGAAGCCGGCAGATACTGGATCAATTTAAGCGCAGAGAAAACTGCTCTCTGGACCTGGCTGGAGTTGAAAGGTAGTGACTTAGATTTAACTGATAACTTCTTTCATCTCTATCCCGGCAGAGAAGTAGAAGTAATAGCAGAAATAGATCAGGACCTGAGAGTAGATGAATTTGAATCTAAGCTGACTGTTAGCTCATTAATCGATACTTATTAAAAAAATAACTTAATAAATTAAGTATAAAGGGGTTGAATTACTGAGATTTGTTTAGCTTAGTAATTCAACCTTTTAAATTTAAAAAATGGAGGAATAATCATGCAGTATACAGAATTTGGTAATACAGGGATCAAAGTTTCAAAGTTAGGTTTTGGCGCAATGCGGCTGCCGATGATTGAAAAAAATGGAGAAAAAGATGTAGATTATGATCGGGCTGTAAAAATGATCAGAGAAGCAATTGATCTGGGAGTGAATTATATTGATACTGCTCCCTATTATTGTGAGAAAAAAAGTGAGATCGCAGTTGGAAAGGCTCTTAAAGATGGTTATCGTGAAAAAGTATATTTATCTACCAAAAATCCTATTGAAAATGAGTCCGGAGCTGACTGGAGAAAGAGACTGGAAAAATCTCTAGAAAAATTGGATACAGATTATATAGATTTTTATCATATGTGGGGAATTAGCTGGGAGGATTATCAAGATAAAATTGATGTTGAAGATGGCCCAGTAAAAGCTGCCTATCAGGCAAAAGAAGATGGGTTAATCAAGCACATTTCATTTTCTTTTCACGATGATGCAGAAAATCTCTTTAAATTAATTGATACCGGTCATTTTGAGACAATGCTGGTCCAGTATAATTTGTTAGATCGCAGTAATGAACAAGCGATCAAGTATGCTCAGGATAAGGGAATGGGAGTGGTTGTGATGGGTCCTGTTGGTGGCGGTAGACTTGGAGCACCTTCAACAAAGTTAGATAAATTAATGGATTCCTCAACAAGTACAGTAGAAACAGCTTTAAGATTTGTTTTTTCTAATCAAAATGTAAATATAGCTCTTTCTGGTATGGAAAACATCGATATGGTAAGACAAAATGTCGAGATTGCTTCTAATCCTGATCCCTTAAGTAGAGAGGAACTGGCTGATGTTAAAGCAATGCTGGAGCAAAACCAAAAACTGGCTGATCTTTACTGTACTGGCTGCGAATACTGTTTACCCTGTCCTCAGGGAGTTAAAATCCCAAAAGTTTTTGAACTAATGAATTATCATCGTGTTTATGATTTAACTACTTATGCAAGAGATGAATATAAAAAATTAATTGAAAGTGATAAAGAAGATGAAATGGCTGCAGATGCCTGTGTTGAATGTGGAATCTGTGAGGAAAAATGCCCACAAAATATAGAGATCATTAAGCAGCTTCAGGAAAGTCATAAAGCACTGGCTTAATATGCTTTGGGATAAAGTAATTAAATCAGGAGATGATAAAAATGAAGAAAAATTTATTAGAAGAATTTGCTGATTCGGTCATCAAAGAAAAAGATAAGTTGCTGGAATTCTGGTTGGAAAATTCGATAGATGCTAAAAATGGCGGCTTTTATGGTGAAGCAGATGGTGGCCAGGTAAATTTAGAAGCGGATAAAGCTCTAATCTTAAACAGCCGTATTCTCTGGAGTTTTGCCAGTGCCTATCGGGAAGATAAAGATCCTGAATATTTAGAAATGGCCGAAAGAGCCTATGAGTATCTTCTGAAAAACTTTGAGGATCATCAGTATGGTGGCTTTTACTGGCTTCTAAATTATAAAGGCGAAGTAGTAGAAGCTAAAAAACAAATTTATGGTCAGGCTTTCTGCATCTATGCCCTGAGTGAATATTACCAGGCTGCTGAGAAAGAAGAGGCTTTAAAAAAGGCAGTCGATCTTTTTGCTCTGGTTGAAAATAAGAGTTATGATCCGGAATATGAAGGCTATTTTGAAGCTTTAAGCAGAGACTGGTCACCAGCAGCTGATATGAGTTTAAGTGAAAAAGATATGAATGTAGCTAAATCAATGAATACTCACCTGCATATTCTTGAGGCCTATACAAATCTCTATCGGGTCTGGCCTGATCCTGAGCTGAAGCAAAAGCTGGAAGAATTAATCAAGGTAACTATTAATAAGATTGTTGATCAAAATGAATATCACTTTAAACTCTTTTTTGATCAGGACTGGAGCTCAAAGTCAGATATAATTTCTTATGGTCATGATATTGAAGGAAGCTGGCTGATCTATGAAGCTGCAGAGGTGCTGGGAGAACAGGTGCTACTGGAGATTACTGAGGATTATGCTTTGAAAATGGCAGCAGCAGTTCTGGAAAACGGTACGGCTGCAGATGGAAGTATTTATTACGAAAAAGAAGGGGATCATCTTGATCGAGATCGCCACTGGTGGCCGCAGGCAGAGGCAGTTGTTGGTTTTATTAATGCCTATCAGCTGAGTGGAGAAGAAAAATTTATTCAGGCTGCAGTTAAAAGCTGGCAGTATATAATCGAAAATTTAATAGATCATCAAAATGGTGGCTGGTACTGGCTGGTTGATGATCAGGGGGTTCCCTCGCAAAAAGCAAAAATTAATTCCTGGAAGTCACCATATCATAATAGTAGAGCCTGTTATGAAATTATAAATAGAATGAGAAATATTCTTTCCTAAAAATTAATGAGGTGATAAAAAATGGATTTAATGAAAAAACTGACAAAAGATGAGTTTCAGACAAGATTGCGCTTACTGGAAAGAAAAAGAAGAAATTTAGTAGAAAGAGAAAATGAAAGAGTTGAACCCGGAAATGGAATATTTTTTCGCTATAAAAATCCTGTTTTAACTGCTGATCATACTCCTATCTTCTGGCGTTATGATCTTGATTATGAAAGCAATCCCTATTTAATGGAGAGACAGGGGATCAATGCGACATTTAATCCAGGAGCAATTAAATTAGATGATAAATATTATCTGATGGTTAGAACAGAGGGTAATGACCGCAAATCCTTCTTTTCAATTGCAGAAAGTGATACCGGAGTTGACAGGTTTGAATTCTGGGATTATCCGGTTGAGATTCCAGAAACCAAAAGACCTGATATTAATGTCTATGATATGCGTCTGGTTAAACATGAAGACGGCTGGATTTATGGTATTTTCTGTACAGAAAGAAAAGATCCAGAAGCTGAGCCGGGTAATACAACTGCTGCAGAAGCTCAGGCTGGTATAGTCAGAACAAAAGATTTAAAGGAATGGGAAAGACTGCCGGACTTAAAAACTCCCTCAGCTCAGCAGAGAAATGTTGTTTTACATCCAGAATTTGTAGATGGTAAATATGCATTTTATACTCGTCCTCAGGACGGGTTTATCAGTACTGGCTCTGGAGGAGGAATTGGCTGGGGACTGGTAGAGGATATTGAAAACCCAAAGATTATAAAGGAAGAACTAATTGATAAAAAGTTTTATCATACAATTAAAGAAGCAAAAAATGGCCAGGGTGATGCTCCAATCAAAACTGATGAGGGCTGGCTGCACATTGCGCATGGAGTTCGCAATACAGCTGCTGGACTGCGCTATGTTGTCTATGCTTTTATGACTGATTTAGAGGAGCCAACAAAGGTAATCTACAATCCAGGTGGTTATTTAATTGCTCCCCATGGGGAAGAAAGGGTTGGAGATGTATCAAATGTAGTTTTTGTTAATGGAGTAATCAGAGAAGATAATGGTAGAGTTTTAATTTACTATGCTTCCTCTGATACCCGAATCCATGTGGCAGAGACTTCTGTAAATCGTCTGCTTGATTATGTAAAAAACACCCCGGAAGACAAACTTCGCTCTGCAGCTTCTGTCCAGACAAGAAAAGAATTAATTGAAAAAAATCTAAGAATAATGAATAGCTAAGAAGTTTAAGCTGACAGGTCTTTTTGGCCTGTTAGCTTTTTGAGATATAACTGAGTAAATTACAAAAAAATCTGAATTATATTCATGTTCAAATTGATAGTTTTATAATATTATTAATTTACAGAATTAAAACAAATTGAAGGAGTGTTAATTTATGAGTGAAGAAATCAAAATTTATGGAGAAAGCCTTCCAAATATTCCCTGGGAGGAAAAACCTGCGAATTGTGACAATGTAGTTTGGCGTTCAAAGAAAAATCCAATAATTCCACGTGATGCGACTCCAAATTCTAATAGTATTTTTAATAGTGCTGTTGTTCCTTATAAAAAAGGTTTTGCTGGTGTCTTTAGAGTTGATGACAAGGCAAGAAATATGAACATTCATGCTGGCAAAAGTAAAGATGGAATTAATTGGGATATTGAACCAGAACCGATAGAATTTGACTATGATAAAGAGGAAATTGGAAAGTCAGAGTATAAATATGATCCAAGAGTGGTAGCAATGGATGGAAAATATTATGTAATGTGGTGTAATGGTTATCATGGTCCAACAATTGGACTCGGATATACTGAAGATTTTCAGAACTTTACTCAGATGGAGAATTCTTTTTTACCTTTCAATAGAAATGGTGTTTTGTTTCCAAGAAAAATAAATGATAAATATGTTATGCTAAGCCGTCCTAGTGATAATGGCCATACACCTTTTGGTGATATCTTTTTAAGCCAAAGTAATGATTTGATACACTGGGGAGAACACAGATATGTAATGGGAACAAAAGGTGGCTGGCAGAGTACAAAAATTGGGCCAGGGCCGGCTCCAATCGAAACATCAGAAGGATGGCTATTAATTTATCACGGTGTTTTAAATTCTTGTAATGGTTTTGTCTATAGTATGGGTGCTGCCTTATTAGATTTAGAAAAACCATGGCAGGTAAAATATAGAACTGAACCTTATTTACTTTCTCCACAAAAAGATTATGAATGTGTTGGAGATGTACCTAATGTTGCTTTCCCCTGTGCAGCTTTACATGATCCTGATACTGGTAGAATGGCCATTTATTATGGTGGAGCAGACACAGTAGTTGCTCTTGCGTATACTAAAATTGATGAGTTGGTAGAATTTATTAAGAATAACTCACTTTAAATACAGAAAAAAGATAATATAAGAATACTAAATGGCAGAGTGTAATAGCTCTGCTTTTTTTAGAAAAAATCTGAGTTTATTACAAAATCATTTGAGATTATTACATTTTTATTTGAAATTTTCTGATATATAATTATATTAAGTTAAATAACAGGCAAGATTATAAGTTTATAAGTAATCATAAATAGCTTACCGGTAGCTAAACTAAACTCAGGAGGAAAAAAAGTGAAGAAAAAAATTGTTTTATTATTAGTTTCACTATTATTAGTGTCTTTTATGTCAACTGCTGTGATGGCTCAGGACGAGAATTATGAAAAAGAGTATACTTATGTAATTAATACAATGAATGTAGATTCTCTACTTGAAGACCCTCGTTTGGATTTAATTAAAGAAAAGTTTAATGTTGATTTTGAATTTAGACCAGTAAACTGGGGAAATTGGGATGAAAGGGTTAGAATTTGGACTGCTTCTGGTGATATGCCAGATGTTATGTGGACTGATTTACAGAATAAATTTACTGAGTATGTCAATTGGGCAAGTCAGGGAGCATATAAACCTATTCCAAAATTTGGTGATAAATATCCTAATTTACAGGCAATCAGAGATAAATTAAAATCAGACGATTATTGGGAGATAAATGGAGAATTATATGCAATGCCAGTACCAATGGGAACGGTAGATTGGAGAGATCCTTTGGTAGATACTTTTAACTTTATCTATCGAGTTGATTGGGCTAAAGAGGTTGGTCTTTTTAACAAAGATCACGAGTATAGCTGGGATGAAATGGTAGAGATGGCTGAAGCTTTTATAGAAAAAAACCCTGGTGAAAACAGAAAAACTATTGGTATAGGTGGTATTGGTTGGGCTTGGCCCTGGTTTGCAGGTTTAAGACAAACTCATCAAATGAATACTTATACTGTTAAAGATGGAGAGTATGTATGGGCGCCTGCTCAACCAGAATTTCTTGCTGGAATAAAAGAAACAAAAAAGTTATATGATCAAGGAATAATTTGGGAAGATCAGCCGATTGCTAACAATGATGCTGCTAAGAATAAATTCATTGCTGGAGAATTAGGAATATATTTTGATAACATTAGTGTTGGAGTTTATTCTGAAATAATGAATTCTATTACTGCAGCCGATAAAAATGTAGAACTTGCCGACGTTTCCCCTATGTTTGTTACGAGTCCAAAAGGCAATTATTTTGCAGAGGAAATTTTAGATCACTGGAGTGCAACAATATATAATCCTGAGATGTCTGATGCTAAACTTGCTAGATGGTTAGAAATTGAAAATTATATGGCTGGAAAAAAAGGACAGCGACTTTCTACTTTAGGTATTGAAGGTAAAGATTATCAAATAGACGAAAACGATGAAGTTGAAATACTCTGGGAAAAAGATGAAGACGGAAATTTAATTAATCCCTATGATACAGGAGTAAGATTTTTTCAATTAACCACAATGCATGATGAATTTGACTTAAATAATCCTAATTTAGCTGATAAAATTAAAAATGATGTAAAAAGTATATTAAGAAGAAAATTAGAAGATGATGTTTATGTGAAGCCTCAACCATATGAAGTAACCTGGTTTGCTGGAGATGATTATACCAGATATAATTCTAGATTAGGAGACACGATGGCTGAAGTTAGTGATGTAATTGTATCAACAAATAGCATGGAAGAATTAGAAAATAAATGGCAAGAATATATTGATTCTAAAAGAGACACTGTTGATATAATTTTAGAAGAATTAAATCAAGAATTATTAAAAGAATAAGATTCTTTAGTCCAGGAGTTATAACTCCTGGACTACAAATCATTAACTAATATTGAGGGTGAAATTTTTATGAAAGCTAAAATTAATAATTTACTTAGTAGTATTTTTGAACATAAATATATTTATCTAATGTTAGTTCCAGGTTTAGCTTTTTTATTAGTATTCAAATATTTTCCGATGTATGGAATACAACTTGCATTTAAAAGGTATATGTTAAATGAGGGGATAACAGGCAGTCCCTGGATTGGTTTAGAAAATTTTCTGTATATTTGGAGTGAGCCAGCATTTTGGCGAGCTTTTAAAAATACCATTGTCATTTCTTTAATGAAATTAGGTTTAGGATTTCCTATAGGTATAATTTTGGCTTTATTAATTAATGAACTGAAGATGAAAAAATATAGAAGATTCTTGCAGACTATTTATACTTTTCCCCATTTTCTATCCTGGGTAATTGTATCTGGTATAATATTTAACTTTCTGGGTAATACTGGTGCTTTAAATAGTCTTTTAGAAAATTTAGGTTTAGGACAGATTAATTTTTTAATGAATAAAGGAATTTTTAGATATTTACTGGTTTATTCAGAGGTATGGAAGGAAGCTGGCTGGAGTACAATTTTATATTTAGCTGCGATTGCAGGTATTGATCCTACTTTATATGAAGCAGCGACTGTTGATGGAGCAAATCGCTGGCATAAAATTAAATATATTACCTGGCCGGGAATCCAGAATATAGTTGTGATAATGTTCATCATGACAGTCGGTAGTATTATGGTGGCGGGTTTTAATCAGGTATTTAATCTTTATAATGAAGTAGTCTATGATGTAGGAGATATTATTTCTACATATGTTTATCGGATATCTTTTCAGCAGGCACCAGACTATGGTGTAAGTACAGCAGTCGGATTATTTAATGGTGTAGTAAACTTTATGCTTTTAATGATTGCTAATACTGTAGCTAAAAAGTTTGGTAAATCAGGTATTATATAGGAGTTGATATGATGACTAAGAGAAAATTTACAGTGGTAGATATAATAATATTGATATTATTGACGATTTTTGGGCTTGCTGTTTTATATCCATTTTATAATGCTATTTTAGTTTCTTTAGTTCCTCAACATGTATATGCTGAAAGTCCTTTTATGCTCTGGCCAGATGAAATTACATTGGATGCATATAAACAGGTTTTTAATGATCAGACGCTTATTAATGGTATGAAAACAACAGTAATAGTAACATTTCTTGGAACGGTATATAATATGTTAATAACAATTTTAACTTCATATGCTTTAACAAAAGATATACCTGGACGTAAGTTTATTAATTATCTAATTTTGTTTACAATGTTTTTTTCAGGAGGTTTAATACCATATTATTTATTAATTAAAAATTTGGGTCTAATAAATAATATTTTAGTAATGGTATTACCAATGGGTTTTAATATTATGTATATGATTGTATTACGGAGTTTCTTTAATGATATACCAGATGCTTTAGAAGAATCAGCAAAAATTGATGGAGCAAATGATTTTATAATTTTGTTTAAAATAATTTTACCTCTTTCTTTACCAATTCTTGCAACATTATCTTTATATTATGGAGTAAATCGCTGGAATGAATGGTATCATGGTATGTTATTTATTAATAGTCCAGATATAATGCCTTTACAGCTTGTTTTAAGGAATATTGTTCAAGATGCGAGTAAATTTCTTCAGGGAAATACAGCTGCAATGGCAAATGTTGAAACTTTCTCAGAAGGAATACAAATGGCCAGTGTTGTAACTACAATGTTTCCGATAATGATGCTTTATCCATTTCTGCAGCGTTATTTTTTATCAGGTTTAACTTTAGGGGCTGTAAAAAGCTAGTTATATCATATATAATTTTAATGATGGATGCAGATATTTATTATTTGTATCCATTTTTCCTGCTTATTTAATCGAAAAAGGGGGTAAAAATGTATCAGGTTGTAGTTGTTGATGACGAATGGTGGATATTACAGGGAATATTAAAAACTTTTAATTTCAAGCAAATGGGGTTTAATGTATCTATGTCAAGTACTGATCCCAAAGAAGTGTTAAGATATTTAAAAAACAATAAAGTTGATGCAGTTTTTACTGATATTAAAATGCCAGAGTATTCTGGCATTGATTTAATAAAAGAAAGCAGAAAAATAGACTGCCGTTGTGAATTTGTAATAATTAGTGGCTATGCAGAATTTTCTTATGCCCAGGAAGCAATTAGAGAAGGTGCATTTGATTACTGTCTCAAACCAATTAAACAAGAAAAAGCTGATTCTATATTAAATTCACTTAATAATAAATTAAATAAAAGAAATAATAAAACATCCAAAAAAGAAAATATTGAATTTAAAAAAATTGATAATCCAGAATTTAAAAAAATGTTGAGATATATTAATAAAAATTTCAAAGAAACACTTTATTTGAAAAACTTATCACAAAAATTTGGTTTTAACTCAAATTATGTTTGTCATTTGTTTAATAAATACTTAGACAAAAGTTTTTCAGAATATTTAACAGATTTACGAATGGAAAAAGCGGAAGAATTATTAAAAAAAGAAAAATTGAGTATAAAAGAAATAGCTGCTCGAAGTGGATATAATGATTATTATTATTTTAATAAGGTTTTTAAAAAATGTCATGATTTAACAGCTTCTGAGTTTAGAAAAAAATTAAAATAACAAAATAAGGAGAGAATAAAATGCCAATTAAATTTGATCAACAGAATAAAATTTTTCATTTATATAACGATAAATTCTCATATATTATTCAGGTAGCAAAAACCGGACATCTGCTGCACTTATACTGGGGTAAAAAAGTTAATCCTGATCTTGATTATACGCATTTATTAAGAAAAGAAACAAGAGATGAAAACTTAAAAGGGGAAGCAGAGAATGAATTTTTACTCGATAATATACCCCAGGAATATCCTGCCTATGGACATTCCGACTTTAGACAGCCTGCCTATCAGGTTGAGCTGGCAGATGGAAGTAGAGTTAGTAATTTAAAATATAATGGACATCAAATAAAAACTGGTAAAGATCAATTAAAGGGATTACCGGCAACATATGTAGAAGCTGATAAAGAAGCAGATAGTTTAATTATTAATCTTTTTGATGAGGTGGCAGAATTAAAGGTTGAGTTAGTCTATAGTATTTATAATGAATATAATGCTATAACACGTTCGGCTAAATTTATTAACCAGTCAGATAAGAAGATTGAACTAAAAAGAGCATTTAGTATGTCTGTAGATTTTGCAGACTCTAATTTTGATTTAATTACAACTTCCGGAAGTTGGAGTAGAGAAAATCATATTAAGAGAAGATCTTTAATATCTGGAATGCAGTCGGTAGAAAGTACAAGAGGTGCCAGTAGTGCACAGCATAACCCATTTATGATGCTGGCCCGAAAAAATACTGATGAAAATCAGGGAGAGGTTTATGGATTTTCTTTTGTTTACAGTGGTAACTTTTTTGCTGGAGTTCAGGTTAATACTTTTGATAAAGCCAGGGCCTTAATGGGAATAAATCATTTTGATTTCAACTGGCTTTTAAAAAGTGAAGAAAGTTTCCAAACTCCAGAAGTAGTAATGAGTTATAGTGATTCTGGTTTAAATGATTTATCACAGATTTATCATAAGTTATATCGAGAAAGATTGGTTAGAGGGAAGTTTCGAGATAAAGAAAGACCAGTTTTAATAAATAATTGGGAAGCTACTTACTTTGATTTTAATGAAGATAAAATTCTTGAAATTGCTAAAACTGCTGCTGATTTAGATCTTGAATTATTTGTACTGGATGATGGTTGGTTTGGAAATAGAAATGATGATACAACTTCACTTGGTGACTGGTTTGTTGATCAGGCAAAGTTACCTAATGGACTTGCACCCTTAGCTGAAAAAATTAATAATTTAGGTTTAAAATTTGGCCTCTGGTTTGAACCAGAAATGATATCTCCTGCAAGTAAACTTTATCAAGAATATCCTGATTGGTGTATTCATGTAGAAAGTAGAACTAGAACTTTAGCCAGAACTCAGCTTGTTTTAGATTTGAGTCGAAAAGAAGTGAGAGAAAAAATTTTAGAAATGTTAACAAATATCTTAAGTAGTGCCAATATTGCTTATGTAAAATGGGATATGAATAGAAATATGACTGAAATTGGATCAGCTAAATTAGACTCAGAACGCCAGCAAGAACTGGCTCATCGTTATATTTTAGGACTATATGAAATTCTAGAAGAACTTAGAAATAGATTTCCAGAAATTTTATTTGAAAGCTGTGCCAGTGGTGGAGGCCGTTTTGACCCAGGAATGCTTTATTATATGCCTCAGACCTGGACAAGTGATAATACAGATGCTGTAGAAAGATTAAAAATTCAATATGGCACCAGTTTCATTTACCCATTGTCGTCAATTGGAGCTCATGTATCTGCAGTACCAAATCATCAACTTGCTAGAGTTACACCTTTGAAAACAAGGGCTGAAACTGCTTTTTTTGGTAATTTTGGTTATGAACTTGATCTCAGTGATTTATCTAAAAAAGAAAAGAAACAGGTCAAAGAACAGGTTAAATTTTATAAAAATAAGAGAGACTTAATTCAGCAGGGTGAATTTTATCGTTTGCTGAGTCCATTTTCAAATAGTGGAGATACAGCCTGGATGGTTATTTCTGAAAATAAAGATCAGGCTTTAGTTGGTTATTACAAAGTACTGGCAGAACCAAATGCCCCCTTTAGACGTTTAAAACTTAAGGGTTTAGATTCTAATGCGATCTATCAGATAAATAACAATGGTAAATTGTATGGTGGAGATGAATTAATGTATATCGGTATAGATCTACCAAAACAGTTTAATGGTGCTCAACCTGATGGGACAGTTTTTAAAGGAGATTTTCAGTCAAAAATATGGGAGTTAAAAAAAATTAAATAGTAAAATTGATTGAGAAAGGAGGTGAAAAATATTATAAAACAAATGACTTTAAAGAGAAAAATATTTAGCTTGATTGCTGTAGCTGTTTTCTTCATCATATCTTTTCAAACAGTAAGTTATTTGAGTATCCAAAATGTGATAGAAAATAGAGCCAAAGATTATTCTCAATCCACAATCTTTCAAACTAAAACAGCTGTCGAACAGACTTTAGATAAAGTGGAAAATAGAACACAAAAATTTGCTTATAATACTTATCTAATTGATTTTTTAAAAGCAGACACTATTGAAGAAAAAATTAAGGTTCATCCATATGTAGAAAATGTTATAAATAATCTTTTGGAAAACAATACCGAATTTAGAGCTGCTGCTTTAGTAAAAGAAAATAACTGGAGAAATTTTTATGGAGATTTAGATTATTTTATTTACCAAAAAGTTGTCAATGATTTAGGGGAGAAATTTAATAATTTGACAAGAGGCCAGTTTGAGATTATAGAACATAAAGGGGAAATTATTCATTTTTATTTATACCCAATTTTTGATTTACATAGCAGTTCAAATGAAAATAATAAACTGGGAACTGCTGTTATTAGAATTGACTCTAATAATATTAATAAAAGCATTAGAGATATTTCTGCTAATCAATATACGACTTTTTTTATTGCAGATGAAAATGATAGATTTATTACTTCCAGTTTAAAAAGTAATTTAATTGATAATAGTAAAGCTTTTGAAAACTATAATCGGAATTCAGAATATATTGTTCAAAATGAAAGAATAAAATTTGCTAACTGGAGAATCTATGGCTTTACTTCTCGTAATAAAGTTGCGGAAGATTTAAAGCAATTTCCATTGATGATTATTTTT
This sequence comes from Halanaerobium sp. ST460_2HS_T2, assembly GCF_003337665.1. Lineage (NCBI taxonomy): Bacteria > Bacillati > Bacillota > Clostridia > Halanaerobiales > Halanaerobiaceae > Halanaerobium > Halanaerobium sp. ST460_2HS_T2. The sequence continues at coordinate 26,985 of NZ_QPJF01000005.1, read as the reverse complement.
AGTAGTCTAACCTTTGTTATTTTACTTCTAGGGATTGGTTTTATCCTTAACCAAAATATAACTAAACCCGTTATTAAAATTGCTAAAAGTATGGATCTAATTGGAGAAAATAAAGCTAATCAAAGAATAAATTTAGATATCAATGGAGAATTAGGAATTATTGTAGAAGATGCTAATAATATGCTAAAAAAAATTGAAAACTTAAAAAAACATGAAATTGAAATGCAAACACAAATTTATGAAACAAAAATTTCTAGGCATAAAGCTGAATTATCTGCTCTGCAAAGTCAGATTAACCCCCATTTTTTATATAACACTTTAGAATGCATGCGTAGTATAGGTGCGGTTTATGAAAGTCAAGAAATAATGAATATTTCAACTGCTATGGCTGATATTTTTAGATACAGTATTAAATCAAATAGATTTGTCAAAGTAAAAGAAGAAATTGAAATTATAGAAAGTTATTTAAGAATAATGAAGCTCAGATTTCCTGAAAGAATTGACTACGAAATAGATATCAAAAAACAGATAAAAAATAAGAAAATAATAAAAATGTTATTACAACCAATTGTCGAAAATGCTTTTTATCACGGGCTTGAATCTAAAACTGATGGTGGTAAAATTGTGATTAAAGCAGAAATTAAAGATAAAAATATTATATTCTTAATTTCAGACAATGGTAAAGGTATTAAGGAAGAAAAATTAAATTTATTAAATGATAGTTTAAATAGAGTTTTAAAAATTGAAATTGAAGACTTTAAAAAACATGGGATTGGAATTTTAAATATTAATAAAAGAATAAAACTTAATTATGGAGAAGAATATGGTTTAAAATTAGATAGTAAAATTGATCAAGGAACAGAAGTAGAAATTATTATTCCTGTAGAGAAATAAAGATCTAAAAAAAGCATTAAAGAGATAAAATGAATTTATAGAGGTGAGAGAAAATGGGCATATTTAATATTAATGGTCCAATTTATAAAATATCAAAAATTATCTATAATTTATTAGTTTTAAATATTTTTTGGTTTGTTTTTTCAATTGCAATAATAACAATAGGGCCTGCAACTATAGCCTTGTTTTTTGTAAGCGGAAAAATAATAAGGGGAGAGAGCTATAAATTAGTCAGTGATTTTTGGAAAAGTTTTAAAATGAATTTTAAGCAGGGAATTATTATTTTCTCTGTATTTGCGTTAGCTTTTTATTTGATTTTAGTAAATATTAGAAGTGTAAATATGCTTTCATTAAATAGATTTTTACTTCCAGTGCAATATTTTATTTTATTTGAACTTATGGCTGGAAGTATTATTATTTACCCGCTTTTAGCGAGATATCATCTAAGTATTCTAAGAAGCTTTAAAATGGCTTTTTTTATTGCAAATAGGCATTTAGTTACAACAATTTTATGTCTTGGTGTTTTACCGGCTTTATATTATTTAATATACTGGAAGCCAATTTTCTTGTTTTTTATAATGGGAATTTATGTGTTTTGGATTAACTTTCTTTTAAAAGATATATTTAATCGATATCATAATAGATAAATTCTAGTAAATAACAGGTCAATCTTGGACCTGTTATTTATTGTTTTTAAAAAAATTAAATTAATTTTAAAATAGACTTGCAACTTTAATTTTAAAGTGATAACTTAAGAGATAAGAATTAATTTAATAATTAAATAAAGTAAATAAAAATTTTGAAGAAATATTTAGTAGTTATTAAATCATTTTAACAATTGTTAAAAAGGAGAGATGCAGATGCTTTTCGAAATGTCATTAAAAGAAATGAAGGAATATAAAGGTTCCAGTCCAAAAGCTGATGATTTTGATCAGTACTGGGACAGGGCTCTGGCGGAAATGAAGTCAGTTGATCCAGAAATTGAAATTAATGCTTCAGCTTTTCAGACTGAATTTGCTGAGTGTTATGATCTATACTTTACCGGGGTTGATGATGCCCGGATCCATGTTAAATACATAAAACCAAAAAATATTAAAACAAAACAGCCAGCAGTAATCGAATTTCACGGTTATGGCTGTAAAATTGAAGACTGGTCAGATAAGCTGCAGTTTGCTGCTCGCGGTTATTCTTACTTTGGGATGGACTGCCGAGGTCAGAATGCAGGTTATTCTGAAGACCGTGGGGGAGTTAAAGGAAATACCCGTAATGGTCATATTATTAGAGGGCTGGCAGATGATGCTGAAAAACTTTATTATCGTAATGTCTTTTTAGATACTGCTCAGCTGGCTGGAATTGTGATGGAAATGGATAATATTGCTGAAGATCGAGTTGGAGTCTTTGGTTATTCTCAGGGAGGTGCTCTAACAGTTGCCTGTGCGGCATTGGAACCACGAATCAAAAAGGCAGCTCCAGTTTATCCATTTTTAAGTGATTACAGGCGGGTAAGTCAGCTTGATATTGATGCCAGTGCCTATGCTGAAATCAAAGATTTCTTTAGAAAATATGATCCCTTACACAATAAAGAAAAAGAAATTTACAGAAAACTATCTTATATAGACATCCAAAATCTGGCTGCTAGGATAAAAGCTGAAGTTTTAATGACTACTGCAGTTGCAGATCCGGTTTGTCCACCTTCAACTCAATTTGCTGTTTATAATAAAATAACATCAAAAAAAGAGATGTTAATTTATCCTGATTATGGACATGAAGATCTGCCGGGCTTAAGAGACAGACACTACAGATTTTTTAATGACTTATAAATAAAAACAAGCTTTAATCTGTTAGGAGAGATAAAGAATGGCTGAATTAAAAAAACTCTGGAATTATGTGCGCAATTATAAATTGTACCTTATTGTCGGTTTAATATTTATAATTTTTAATGTGCTGCTTTCAATGATTCCAGGTTATCTAAACAGAAGAATAATCGATGATGTAATTACCGCTGGAAAAATGGAACTTCTTTTTGGCTTTTTAGTTGCTTATATCATCGCCAATTTACTGAGAGCGACAGTGATTATGGTCCACCGCTATTACACGGAAAGTCTTTCTCAAAATATACTGAGAGATTTAAAACAGGATCTTTATGATCACCTGCAGAAACTTTCATTTAATTTTTTCAATCATAATCGAACTGGAGAATTAATGTCCCGGATGACCGGTGATATGGAAGCAGTTAGAATGCTATTTGCAGAGGGAATGTTTCATTTTGTCAGATCTATTTTTTATATAGTTTTTGTAATGGCTGTTTTGATTCCCGAAAGTCTAAAACTATCTCTTGTTTCACTGGCTTTAAGTCCTTTGATTGGATTTTTTGCTTACCGTCTGGGAGTAAGGATCAAGCCGGTTTTCAGACAGGTTAGGCGCCAGTACTCTGATCTGAACTCAACTGTACAGGAAAATATATCGGGGATTAGAATTGTTAAAGCCTTTCATCAGCAGTGTTATGAGATGGAAAAATTTGATGAAGAAAATAATGATTATTTTACTAAAAATTATAATGCCGCCAAAATCTGGTCAAAATATTTTCCGATAATGGAATTTTTGGGCGGAATGAGTACAGTTCTGCTTTTATTTTATGGTGGACGGCTGGTAATTCAGGGAGAAATCACTCTCGGGGTCTGGATGCAGTTTAACTCCTACCTCTGGATGTTAATTATGCCGATGCGGATGATCGGACATATTGTTAATATGTTTTCCCGGACCAGTGCATCTGCTGAGAGAATTTTTAATGTTTTAGAAACTGAGCCGGAAATCAAGAATAAAGAGAATGCAATTACTGTTGACCGACTGCAGGGAGAGGTTGAATTTAAGAATGTATCCTTAAGCTATGATGAAGAAGATATCTTAAAAAATATTTCTTTTCACGCTTCCCCTGGCGAAACTGTTGCAATTATGGGAGCAACCGGAAGTGGAAAATCATCTCTGATTAACTTAATTCCCCGCTATTATGAAGCAACAGAGGGAGAAGTTTTAATTGATGGAGTTGATAACAGGGATTATGATCTGCAGAATTTGAGATCACAGGTTTCTATTGTAATGCAGGATGTATTTTTATTTTCAGAGTCGATTGCCAATAACATCTCCTATGGACAGCCAGGGCTTGACCTGGAAAAAATTAAAAGGGCTGCCTCAATCAGCAGTGCCAGAGAATTTATTGAAGAGATGGAAGGCGGATTTGAAGAAGTCATCGGAGAAAGAGGAATGGGTCTTTCAGGTGGTCAGAAACAGAGAGTTTCACTGGCCAGAGCAATTGTGGAAGAAAGCCCGATTCTGATTTTAGATGATGCTACTTCCGCAGTCGACATGGAGACTGAACATCAGATTCAGCAGGCGCTGGAGGGGATGGAGCAGCGGAGCACCTTATTTTTAATTGCTCACCGAATCTCTTCAGTTAGAAATGCGGATCAGATATTAATCTTAGATCATGGAGAAATTATTGAACAAGGAACTCACGAAGAATTAATTAATAATAAGGGTCACTATTATACGATGTTTAAGGAGCAGTACAAAGAAGTAATTGACGAAGAAGAAATCGAGGAAAGGTGGGTGAATTAAATGGCCTACAATCGTTATTTCGAAGATGAGGAAATGGAAAATCTTGATCCCAATAATATAAAAAGGGTTCTTGCTTATTTAAAACCATATAAATTTAAGGTTGCATTTTCACTATTTTTAATGGCCATGGCCGCCTTTGCAGATCTTTTAGGGCCTTATTTAACTAAAGTTGCAATTGATAATTACATTACTGCCGGTGATTTCCGGGGGTTGACAATGATTAGTCTGCTTTTTATGGGGCTGCTGGCAGTAAATGGCTTTGCTGTTAGGTTCCGGGTTTTAATTATGAGTAAGGTTGGACATAAGGTTGTGCGCAATATCAGGCAGGATCTTTTCCAGCATATTCAAAAACTGTCTTTTAGTTATTTTGATTCTATTCCTGCCGGTAAAATTATTGTGCGGGTGATGAATAATGTCAATTCACTGCAGAATCTACTGGAAAACGGTTTAATTAATATCATTACTGATACATTTCGCTTTCTGGCAATTTTAGTTATCATGCTTAATCTGGATCTGCGTTTAACTCTGATTTCAATTACTGTAATGCCACTCTTGATTTTTATAATCTTTTTACTGAAAAAGAAGATTAGAGTTGGCTGGCGCAGGGTACAGAAAAAACGCTCCAACATGAATGCTTATATCCATGAGAGCCTGACTGGAATGCAGATTACCCAGGCCTTTGTTAGAGAAGAAAAGAACAGTAATATTTTTAAAGACCTTCAGGATGATTATGTAAGCAACTGGATGAAGACAGTTATGATGTCTCACGGAATTTTCCCGGTCGTACTTTTAATTAATACCACCAGTGTTATTATCATGTATTTAGTTGGTATTAGAGATTTAAATGCCGGTCTGGTTACCATTGGTACTCTGATAGCGCTGCTCCAGTATATCTGGCGTTTATGGCAGCCGATTATTAATATCAGCAACTTTTACAATCAGGTTTTAGTTGCTAACTCAGCAGCTGAAAGAATTTTTGATGTGCTGGACACTGAGCCGGAGATAGTCGATCTATCGGGAGCAGAAGAAATGCCGGAAATTGAAGGTAAGGTTGAGTTTAAAGATGTCAGCTTTAGTTATGAAGAAGATGGAGAAACTGTTTTAAAAGATATGAACTTTGAGGTTCAGCCTGGAGAAACCATCGCCTTTGTGGGAGCAACTGGAGCCGGTAAAAGTACAATCATTAATTTAATGACCCGCTTTTATGATATTGATCAGGGAAGTATTTTAATAGATGATATTGATATTCAAGGAGTAAAAGTAGCTTCTTTAAGAAAACAGATTGGAGTCATGATGCAGGACACCTTTATTTTCTCCGGCTCAATTGCGGATAATATTCGTTATGGAAATCTTGAAGCAACCCGAGAAGATATAGAAGAGGCTGCCAGGATGGTATATGCTGATGGTTTTATTAGAGAAATGGAAAATGGCTATGATACTGAAGTCAATGAGCGCGGATCCCGACTTTCTGTTGGTCAGCGGCAGCTGATCTCATTTGCCAGAACAATTCTCTCAGATCCAAAGATTCTGATTCTGGATGAGGCTACTTCAAGTATCGATACTCAGACGGAAATCTTAATTCAAAAGGCAACTCAGGCAGTATTAAAAGGAAGAACATCATTTGTAATTGCTCACCGCCTCTCAACAATCCGCAATGCTGATCGAATAATGGTCCTTGAGGATGGAGAAATTATTGAGACAGGCAGTCACGAAGAATTAATGGCCCGAAAAGGACACTACCATGATCTCTACATGGCTCAATATAACCGGGTAATTTAATTATTCCTGTAAAACAAAATACAATTTAAGAGAAATCAGTAATTATTCTTGACAGTCAAAAATATATCTGTATAATAACATTATAAGAATTATAAGAAAATCACTAATAATTAATAACAAGCTAATAAGAAAGGGTGATTGATAATGTTTAAAAGAGTAATCAGATTTTTTGACGAGGTAAGTTCTGAGGGGCAGAGAATAGAAAATAACCTCAGAGAGGTCAAAGAACAATACCGCAATGAAAACACCAGCAGCTATATGCAGTTTTAGGAAATAAGTTTATAATGAATACAGCAGTTAAATATAGTAATTTTAATCAGACTTAAGGAACACTTCCTTTTAGATAAAGGGGTGTTCTTTTTTTGTTTTTCAGTACATTTAATTCTTTAAATATAGGGGAATAAATGGTATAATAAATTCAGATAATTTAGAAGTTAAAATAACTTTTTTCAATTAGATTAAATTTCAAGGAGGTAGTATTAATGAAGTATAGAAAATTAGGAAAAACAGGTTATGAAGTTTCAGAAGTTTCTTTTGGTGGCTGGGCAATCGGTGGTACCTGGGGAGATGTAGAAGATGAGCAGTCACTGGCCGCCCTAAGAGAGGCTGTGGATCAGGGGATAAACTTTTTTGACACAGCAGATGTTTACGGAGATGGCCGCAGTGAGCGTCTAATGGCTAAATTAAGAGAAGAAACTGATGAGGAGATACATATAGCTACCAAGGCAGGTAGAAGATTAGATCCGCACACCGCTGAAGGCTATAATAAGGAAAACTTAAATAAATTTGTGGACCGCAGCCTTAAAAATCTGGATGTAGAGACTATAGATCTGCTGCAGCTTCACTGTCCACCAACTGAAGTTTATGATCAGGAAGAGGTATTTGAGGCCTTAGAAGAGATGGTTGAGGCCGGTAAAATTAAAAATTATGGTGTCAGCGTAGAAAAGGTAGAAGAGGCGATGAAAGCTTTAGAATACGAAAATGTTGCCACAGTACAGATTATCTTTAATATGTTCAGACACAAACCTGCGGATGAATTTTTTGCTAAGGCAAAGGAAAAAGGGGTAGGAATTATCTGTAGAGTACCGCTTGCAAGTGGTCTTTTAACCGGTAGATTCTCTAAGGATTCAACTTTTGCTGAAAATGATCACCGCAACTTTAACCGTGATGGAGAGGCCTTTGACAAGGGAGAAACCTTCTCCGGGGTAGATTTTGAGCTCGGCTTAAAGGCTGTTGATGAACTGGAAAAAATTAAACCAGAAGGTTTAACTATGGCCCAGTTTGCTCTCAAGTGGATTTTAATGCATGATGCAGTTAGCTGTGTAATTCCTGGTGGTAAAAAGCCATGGCAGGTAAAAGATAATGCAGCAGCTTCTGAAGCTGACGATCTCTCCGATGAAGTAATGGAAAGAGTAGATGAAATTTATGACGAGTATATCAGAGATAGTGTTCACCACCTCTGGTAAAAAAATTGATAAAATAAATGAAGAGTAATTAATAGAGTCTCAATAGCAGCTGATAGTTTTCAGTGCTGTTGAGGCTCTTTTTTTGTTTATTTAAAATTAAAATACGACATTTTTATATATTTTTTGACAACTTTAGTGATTTTTTTAATAAATAGTGGTATAATAAGTTATAATTTTTATTTTTCTAAATATTTTAGTAGGGGGTATAGAGATAATGATGAAAAGAAAAATTTGGGGACTGGTATTCGTAGTGCTGGCAGTAATGATTATATTAAGTGGCTGTGAGAGTGGCAGTAGTGGAGATAGTGCCGATGTTGTATATAATTTTGCCGGTAGTGTAGGTAAGGGAGATTTTATTAATGTGGAAGTTAATATGTCAGATAAATATTTAAATTATGCAGTTAAACCTTTATATGATCCAGAAGATGTTTCAGAAGGGACTTATTATTTTGAAGATAATGGTGGAAATTTTTATTCAATGAATGAAGATAAAGACCATTTTTTTATGATTAATAATGAAATTTTAATTGCAACTGATAGTAGTGGACAGGGAGGAGAACAAATAATTACTGCATTGTCTGAAACAAAATCAGATTATGGATCAGAAATTCAAAAAACTTATAATATTATTACCTCATTAGAAGGAAACTGGGGTACAGTCGATATACAGTCAGATAAAGTTTTTGTAGAACTTTATGATGGAAGTGAAAAAGGTGATACGGGCTCTGAAAATCTTGAAATGAATTACAGTTTTGATGATTCTGTAGGAGCGCTTAAGCTAGTAGAGGATACAGATCAGTTTATGCATTATGGCGTTTTTTTGGATGATAAAATTGCTGTTTTTGATTCTTACTGGATAGATATTGATGCAGGAGCATCTGAATGGTCTGGTGATGGAATGTCTATCTTGGTAGAACAAAATAATACTCAAAATCTATTTGAGCTTTCCGGCGACTATAAATTTATTGATGTTGATGGTGAAATTGGAAATATTATAATATCTGCTGATTCTGAAACATCTATGAGCTTAACCATAAAAGTAACAGAAGGCGAATTCAATGATAATAACATAACTGAAATAGAGAATGAGTCTGGTTTGTATACTTTTAGATCAGATATTGGTGGAGGAGATCATGAGGATTGGTCAATGATGTTAGTACCTGATAAAGATAAAAAAATATTAATTTTAGGAACTAAAGATCCCAATGTTTTAGGGGCAGGGAATCCTGGTGATGAGGATGGTGGAATATTCATCGGTATCGAGCAATAATTTACGTAAAAGTCTGTAAATTTAGACTTTAATAAAACCCTTGACAGGAGATTTAAAAGCTGTATAATGTAATTAAGATAAGAAAAATATAAGTAAATCACTTATAATTAATTAACAACAATAAGACTATAAGAAAGGGTGATTTGATAATGTTGAATTCTTTATTCACATTCATTAAAGCAAGTAATAGTGAGGGTAGAAGAATCGAGAGCAATATTCGCACAGTTAAAGAAAAGCAGCTCAGACATGATTCTTGTGCTCAATTGAATCAGTATTAAAATTGTTTCATTAATAGCAAATAATTTTTTTAATAAAAGTTAAGTCAATCAGATTATAACTAATATAACTTTATAAGAAAGGATGATTGCATATGTTTAATAACATGTTCAAATTTATGAAAGAGGCTCAACTTGAGTCGAATGAGAATCAAGCAAAGCTGAATGCATTTAAAAACTTAGGTAACTATTAAAAATTTATAAGAGCCGATTAGGCTAAAACATTAACTTAAAGTAAAAACAATAACTAAAACTAAAACTAATAAGCAAATAATTATATAACCCTTAAATATATAATGATAATTAAAACCACCCTTCCCCGGGGTGGTTTTTCGAATTTTAGTGTAGTTTTTGTCATTTTAAGCTAAATATATTATAATAATAGGTAGAATTGAAAATATATAGGAGGTAATATTTATGAGTGTACACATTGGAGCAAAAAAAGGAGAAATTGCAGAGACTATTCTGCTTCCAGGAGATCCGTTAAGGGCTAAATTTATTGCAGAAAATTATTTAGAAGATGTAAAACAATATAATAATGTTAGAGGAATGTATGGATTTACCGGAACATATAAAGGTAAAAAAGTTTCTACCCAGGGAACCGGGATGGGAATGCCCTCACTTTCAATTTATGTTAATGAATTAATTCGGGATTACGGAGTAAAAAATTTAATTAGAGTTGGCTCCTGTGGTTCATTTAATGAAGAAGCTAAAGTAAGAGATGTAATATTAACCAAAGCAGCTTGTAGTAATTCTAACCTAAATAAGATGCGCTTTGATGGTAAGGATTTTGCAGCGGCAGCAAGCTTCAAACTTTTATCCCGAGCTTATCAAGTAGCAGAAGAAAAGGGTACAGAAGTTAAAGTGGGTACCATTTTAAGTTCAGATGCTTTTTATAATGATGATAGTGAAGCCTGGAAAAAGTGGAAAGAATATGGAGTTTTAGGTGTAGAAATGGAATCAGCTGAACTATTTACACTGGCAGCTAAGTATGGTGTAGATGCATTAAGTATTTTAACTGTAAGTGATTCTTTGGTAACTGGCGAAGAAACTACTTCCGAAGAAAGAGAAAAGACTTTTACAGATATGATGGAGATAGCACTTGAATTAGCTGAATAAATTAATAAAAATATCAATTATAAATCTGTAATCTAAATTTTAAGTCCAGATATTTATCTGGACTTTTAGTTTTTTTTTAAAACAATTAATGTTATAATAAAATCAGAAAAGATGGAGATTGTAATCAACTTAGCTGAAAATATATTCTTGAGTGTTACAATCAACTTAAAGTAGATAGAATGGAGGTTTTATAATGAGAAGAGACGAACAGGTTTCTTTTTATTCTCATTTTGTTGGTTTTATTTTAGCATTAGTTGGACTGGTATTTTTAATTTTTAGGGCATTAGAAAGTCCTGATAAAATAATAGTTGCGGCGGTTTATGGTGCATCGGTCGCTTTTTTATTTCTGGCAAGCTCTTTATATCACGCCTTTAAAAAGAAGGATGATGAACAGTCAATCTGGCGTAAATTAGATCATTTTGCTATTTTTGTAATGATTGCTGGATCTTATACTCCGGTTGCTTATCTTTACTTAGAAGGCTGGCTTAAATGGACAATTATCGCCGTTCAGTGGGGATTGGTTTTAGGTGGATTTTTCCTAAAGTTTATGTATTTTAAAACTCCCAGAATTCTTTATACAATAGTTTATCTCTTAATGGGCTGGGTTGGTATTTTTGCTTTTCATCAGTTATTTATGACAATGCCTACTGCAAATCTTGTTCTGATGTTTGCGGGGGGTTTATCTTTTACAGCTGGAGCTGTATTTTATATATTAAAAAAACCAGAGCTTAGTCCTAATTTTGGTTTCCATGAAATTTTTCATTTTTTTATCTTAGCAGGTGGTATACTTCACTATCTGATGGTTTTTATAGCTCTGGGTTAATAGTTGATCAAGGAGGATATTGATGGAACTGGAAGAAAGTTTAATTGAGATTATTTCTTTAAGTGGAGAAGTTAAAAAAGAATTTTTAAAGGCAGTTAAGTATGCAAAAAATAACGAGTTTGCAAAGGCAGATGATATTTATAATCAGGCTGATGATAAACTTATTAAAGCTCATCTTAAGCAAACAGAGTTAATAAAAAAAGAAGCAGGTGGGGAAAAGATAGAAAGTAGTCTTTTACTTACTCATGCTCAGGATCATTTGATGACTGCTATTATGCTTAAAGATATGACAAGAGAATTTATGGATTTATATCAAAAAATTGAAGAATAATAATTTTTAGTTCTCCACTATCTATTAATAAATTTTCAGATAGTCTGGAGAACTTTTTTATTAATTTTTAAATAAAATCAGGTCCTATTTGACCAATAGTCGAAAAAAATGTAAAATAGAATAAATAAAAAGGTTAGGTGATAATATGACAATTAAATTTACAGAAACTGTTTTAAGAGACGGACAGCAGTCTTTAATTGCAACACGTTTAAAAATAGAAGATATTTTACCAATTTTAGAAGATCTGGACCGGGCAGGTTATTATGCTTTAGAGGTTTGGGGAGGAGCAACTTTTGACAGCTGTATGCGTTTTCTGGAAGAAGATCCCTGGGAAAGACTGAGAAAGATTAAAAGTGTTGTTAAAAATACAAAGCTTCAGATGCTGTTAAGAGGTCAGAATATACTGGGATATAAACATTATCCAGATGATGTATTAGAGCGCTTTATTAAAAAATCAGTAGAAAATGGGATTGATATTATTAGAATTTTTGATGCTCTCAATGATATTCGTAATATGGAAAAAGCAATCGAATTTACCAAAAAATATGGAGCTGAAGCACAGGGATCAATTGTCTATACAACAGGTCCAATTCATAATCTTAATACTTTTGTCAAAAAAGCCCAAACACTGGCCAAAACCGGAATTGATTCTTTATGTATCAAGGATATGGCAGGACTTTTAACTCCAGAGAAGGCTTATGATTTAGTAAAAATGCTCAAATCAAAACTGGATATTCCTATTGAACTACACAGCCATAACACTGCTGGTTTTGCTTTTATGACTTATTTAAAGGCTGTTGAAGCTGGAATTGATATTATTGATACTGCAATTTCTCCTTTTAGTTCAGGAACTTCACAGCCAACAACCGAAACAATGGCAGCAGCTATATCTGATTCTGAGTATAGTCATCAGTTAGATTTTTCAATTTTAGAAAACATAGGAGATTATTTTAGAGAAATAAGAAATAATTATCAGGAATATCTTGGCTCTTTTGAGGTTGATCCCAGAGTTATAGTAAATCAGATACCAGGTGGAATGCTTTCAAATTTAAGAAACCAGTTGAGAGAACAAAATCAGCTTGATAAATATAATGAAATTTTGGCAGAAATTCCATCTGTTAGAGAAGACCTTGGATTTCCTCCTCTTGTAACCCCGACTAGTCAGATTGTTGGTACTCAGGCAGTCTTTAATGTTGTTACAGGTAAAAGATATAATTTTGTTTCAAATGAGTTCAAAAATTATTTGCGTGGAATGTATGGCAATCCTCCAGGAGAAATAAACCCTGACTTAATTGAAAACATAATAGATAAAAATGAAGTTATAACAAATCGTCCTGCTGATAATCTGGAGCCAGTATATAATGAAGCTGCAGCAGAAATAAAAAATATTAGCACCAGGGAAGAAGATATCCTTTCATATATTCTTTTTCCAGAAGTAGCGGAAAGATTTTTAAAAGAAAAGAGATAAAAATATATGTTTATTAGCTTATTAGTTATATATTTTAGTTTGAATTTTATTGAAAACAGGAAGGTAAATAAATCGTTTTCGCGAATGTATTAAATAGAGGTAATTTAAGACCTTAATTATTAAAATTTGTGGAAGGAGAATTTACTGTGAATCAGAAAATAAAGGATTTACTCAGTCAAATGACTGTTGAAGAAAAAGCAGAAATTTGTTCTGGAGCCAGCTGGTGGAAAACTGCAGCTATTGATCGTTTAGAGATTCCGGAAATAATGATGTCAGATGGTCCTCATGGTTTAAGAACACAACCGGATGATGCAGATCACCTTGGTATTAACGAAAGTATTAAGGCAATTTGTTTTCCTACTGCTTCGGCAACTGCCTGTTCCTGGGATAGAAATCTTTTAAATAAAATGGGAGAAGCGCTAGGAGAGGAAGCACAAACTGAGGGAGTACATATACTCCTGGGACCGGGAGTGAATATTAAAAGATCACCACTCTGCGGCCGTAATTTCGAATATTTTTCCGAAGATCCCCTACTTGCTTCAGAGCTGGCAACAGAATTTGTTAAAGGTGTACAGAGTCTGGGAGTTGGAACCTCTCTCAAACATTTTGCTGCTAACAATCAGGAACACAGACGACTTACCGTTGATGCACAAATTGATGAGCGGACATTAAGAGAAATTTATCTTTCAGCTTTTGAGAAAGTGGTCAAAGAAGCTCAGCCCTGGACAGTTATGTGCGCCTACAACAAGGTAAATGGTACACATGCTTCTGAACATAAAAGATTACTAACAGACATTCTTAAAGAAGAATGGGGACATCAGGGGTTTGTTGTTTCTGACTGGGGAGCAGTTAACTATCGTGATAAAGGTATTGCTGCTGGTCTGGAATTGGAAATGCCCTCCAGTCATGGTGATGGAAAAAAAGCTATAATTGATGCAGTTGAAGCAGGAAACTTAAGTGAAGATAGTCTCAACCGAGCTGCTGAGAGAGTTTTAAAGATTGTTTTTAAGGCAATAGAGAATGAAACTGATTATTTAAATTATAACAAGGATCAGCACCACAAATTAGCTAGAGAAATTGCAGCGGATTCCATGGTTCTATTAAAGAACAAAAATCAAATTTTACCGTTATCAGAAAAGGAAAGTCTTGGTGTTGTTGGCGCTTTTGCTAAAAAACCTCGCTTTCAGGGTGGTGGTAGTTCACATATTAACCCTTACCAGATCGATAAAGCTTATGAAGAAATTAATAAATTCATCGAGGGAGAACTTCCTTATGCAGAGGGTTATTCGCTTGAGAGTGATCAAGATGATGCTAAGTTAATTGCTAGCGCCAAAGAGCTGGCAGAAAAGGTTGAGAAAGTAATAATTTTTGCTGGTCTTCCGGACCGCTATGAATCAGAGGGTTATGATAGGGATACACTGGCTATTCCTCCCAATCAGAATCGCTTAATTGAGGAAATATTAGAAGTTAACAAAAATGTGGTTGTAGTATTAAGTAATGGTTCTCCTATAACAATGCCCTGGCTCGATAAGGTAAAAGGAGTACTGGAAGGATACTTAGCTGGTCAGGCTGGTGGAGGAGCGGTGGCTGATATTTTATTTGGTCATGTCAATCCTTCTGGTAAACTGGCTGAGACCTTCCCACAAAAATTGAGTGACAACCCTTCTTATTTATTTTTCCCGGGAGAAAAGGATACGGTAGAATACAGAGAGGGAATTTTTGTCGGTTATCGCTATTATGATAGTAAAAAAGTTGAACCGCTTTTCCCATTTGGATATGGTTTAAGTTATACTGATTTTGAATACAGTGATTTAAAGCTTATGAAACAAGAAATTACAGATAAAGAAACTTTGAATTTACGCCTAAAGGTTAAAAATACAGGTGAGATATACGGGAAAGAAGTTATACAGCTTTACGTATCAGATCCTGAGAGTACAGTAATTAAGCCGGCAAAAGAGTTAAAAGAATTTGCTAAAATTGAATTAGAACCAGGACAGGAAAAGATCGTTGAGTTTGAACTGGACAAAAGGGCTTTTGCCTATTACAATACCGAAATTGATGACTGGTATGTAGAAAGTGGAGACTATGAAATTCTTATTGGAGCTTCTTCCAGGGATATTAGATTAGTGGAAACAGTTAAAGTAAAATCAACTGTTGAGCTTCCTAATCAATACACAATCAATACCAACATTGGTGATATTACAGCTAATCCAGAAGGGCAAAAATATTTTAATCAGCTGCTTAGTGAATATCTTAAAGGTTCAGAATTAATGGAGAGACTGGAAAACAGAGATGATGAGATGCTGGAGGCGATGCTTAAATACATGCCTCTGCGCAGTCTAGCAATGTTTTCCGAAGGTGTTGTAAGTCGTGAGGAAATTGAAGAGATGGTTGATAAATTAAATAAAAATCTTTAGGAGTGAAATATATGAGTTATTTATGGACAACAATTAAAGTTAAAGATTTTGAAGAATCAATAGAATTCTATCAGGAGATAGTAGGATTAGAATTACAGAGAAAATTTGAGGCTGGTCCGGAACGCGAGATTGCCTTTCTGGCAGCAGCTGCTGGAGAAACAGAAGTTGAATTGATTACAGATCAGGGAAAAGAAAATGTTGATATTGGTTCGGATATTTCTCTGGGATTTGAAATTGATTCAGTAGCAAAAAAAATAGAATTTTTAAAAGAAAAGGGTATTAAAATAGAAAGTGGCCCTGTTGCTCCCAACCCTGAAATTGAATTCTTTTATGTTCTTGATCCAAATGGAGTTAAAATTCAGTTTGTAGAAAATAAATAGATTTTTTAAGTCTGCTGATTAATTTCGGTAGACTTTTCTCTTTTTAAAAGGATTGTTCTTTTTTATCGCGAAATAATAATATAAAGGAAAATAAAGTATTAAAAGTTAATGATTTTACGACAAAAATTGACAAAATATTTTGAAAAAAGAGGTGGCTTTATGGCTGATAAAAACAGGTTATTTAGGATTATAAAAACAATTATGCTTTTAAATGAACCTTATAAACATTGGGAGGCTAAAGATTTTGCGGAGTATTTTGAGGTTTCCGAAAGGACTTTCCACCGGGATAAAAAAGTGATGGAAGAACTGGGGGTTCCAATTTATTATGATAATCATCTTAAAGAGTATAAAATTCTGGATAACTTTCGTTTTAAAGCTCCAAACTTAGATCAACAAGAAACAGAAGCAGTTCTCTTGGCAGCAAAGGAATATCAAAATCGTAGTTTTCCGATGAAAAAAGAACTTGAATCAGGGCTTGCAAAAGTCTATAATTCTCTGCCGGAATTTCTAAAAAGTAGTATGGGCAGTTACATAAAAAATTATGAAATTATATCAGATCCATTTGTTGAGTTGAAAGAACATCAGCAAAAATTTGATAAATTAAAGGAAGCTATTAACGAAGAAAAGAAAATTGAAGTAAATTATTATTCAATGAGTAGCAATCAGACAACCAAAAGGAAACTTGACCCTTATAATTTATTTTTTAATAATGGTGCTCCCTATCTTTATGCCTTCTGTCATTTGCGGGATGAGAAAAGAATATTCAGGATAGATAGAATTAAAGAAATTAAACTGACAACAGAAACTTATGAGCTGCCAGATAATTTTTCACTTGCAGAAGAGCTTGAGAATGCCTGGGGAGTTGAACAGGGTAAGGAGGAGATGGAAGTAGAAATAAAATTCAGCGGTAGAGCAGCCCGCTTTGTTCCCGAATATCACTGGAGTGACAGCCAGGAAATTAAAAATATTAGTGAAAATGAAATAATTTTTAAAGTTAAAACCGGCAGTTGGGAAGAAATAAAGAAGTGGATTTTAGGTTATGGGTCTGAGGCTGAAGTATTAAAGCCAGAGAAACTGAGAGCAGAAATAAAGCAGGTAATAGAAGAAATGATAGAAAATTATTAAAAAAACAGCTGTTTGTGACATAGGAGTGTCAGTGGGAGATGGTAAGATAAAACTATGAAATTATTCAATCCTTATTTTAGTGGATTAATTTCACTAATTAAAAACATATTTCAAACTTTATTTTATTAGCAACATAATTATATCAAAAATTAAAAGAAAAATAAATTATTTGAATATTTTGATTTGAGGTGATATACTTAAATTAAGTTAATTAATACTTATTAATAACATTAAAATATAAATTAAACGGAGGTGTTAATGTGATTCATGCTTTAAAAGCTATGGGTGATTATGTTCAAGCAAAAACTGAGTCAAGTTTTTTAAGTCAGGTGGTAGAAAATCCTAACTCTAATGGAAAATATAATACTGTTTTAGTAGTTTTATTTAACAACGACGATGATGAATTAAAATATCAGGAAATACAGATGGAAGAATTCACAAAGAATAAATTGGATAAATATGCATATGTTTATGGAAATCCACGTGGAGGAGATTTAACTCCAACTTCTAAGATCACTAAATTAGATTCGACTTATTCCAGAATTCAGAGACCTTTAAAAAAATTAGTCAAGAAAATAGAAAAACAGGATGATTTAAATAAGGAAGAACAAATAATAGTTGATATTTATAATCTGTTTCAGGATGAAGATTTAAGTGATGAAATTTATCAAGAACTAGAAAAGATTTCTTATGATGATAATGCTGTTTTAACTATTGGTGTGAAAACAAATGAACGGATTAAATATGTAGGAGATTTTAATAAATTTACTGATTCACTTTTGGATAAATACGAAAAAGGATTTTACTTCAAAAAATCTTATAATAAGGCAGAAAAAAATTCAGTTGGTAAAAATAATAAGTGCTATATTTGTTCTAAAGAAAAAGAAGAAACTTATGGTTATGTAGGAACATTTGCGTTTTATACTTTAGATAAACCAGGTTTTACCACGGGTGGATTCAACCGTGGAGAAGCCTGGAAAAACTATCCTGTTTGTTCAGATTGTGCCAGGACTTTAGACTCAGGCAAAAAATATCTTGAGGAAAATTTAAGTTCAAGGTTCAGTGGGATAAATTATTTTATTATTCCTAAAACAATTTTTGAATCAGAAACAGAAACTGAAGAAATGTTTGAAATACTTAAAGATTTAGAAGATAAGAAAAAACTGTCATTAAAAAAGGATAATAAAAAGTCCTTGTCTGGTTCTCAAGATGATCTCTTTCAGATGATGAGTGAATTTAAGAATTATGTTAATTTTAATTTAATGTTTTATGAAGAAATTAATAGTGCTTTTAGAATTTTGTTATATGTTGAAGATGTTTTACCCTCTTATATTCAGAAAATATTTGCTGCCAAAGATGAAATAGATAGAAATAATTTATTTACTAATTTACAGGGGAAAGATGGACCTTTTAAACTTTCTTTTACTTTTAATACAATTAGTAATTTCTTTTATGTTAATCAAAGAGGAAAACAGGATTTTACAAAAAGTTTTTTAGAGATCACAAATAGTATTTTTTCAGAGAAAAGTATTTCCTATGATTTATTAATTAATAGGTTTATAGATCATATTAGAGAAAAGTTTGTTAATAATCAGTCATACTGGCTTGATACTTTAAAGGCTCTGCAGATTTTAAAGTTTTTAAATAAATTAGATTTATTAAATCAGAAAGGAGAGGGGGAAAAATTTATGCCAACCGTTGATAGTGAATATAAGAAAAATATTGTTAATTTTCTGGATACTCATCATGATGTGCTGAATACTAACAGTAAAAAACTAGTTTTTCTAGAAGGGGTTTTAGCTCAGAAGCTCTTAAATATTCAGGGTGTTGAAAGGAATGGTTCACAACCATTTAGGGCTAGATTAAATGGTCTTAAACTCAATGAAAAAATAATCAAAAGACTTTATACAGAAATTATTAATAAATTAGAAGAATATAATAAAAATTATTATAAACATTTAGAAGAGCTGATTGCAGATTATATTTTAGAAAGTAATTTATCTGAAATTAGTAATAATGAAATTTCATTTTATTTTGTAACGGGTATGAATCAGGCTAATAAATTTAATTTTCAAAAATCTGAGGAGGCATAAAAATGGCTGTTATTAATCAAAGAAGTGAATTAGTTTTTTTATATGATATTAAGGATGCTAATCCTAATGGAGACCCGCTGGATGCTAATAAACCAAGGATTGATGAGGAAACTGGAATTAATCTGGTTACTGATGTAAGGCTAAAGCGTACTATTAGAGACTATTTATTTGATTACAAAGGTTTTAATGGTGAAGATGGAAGAGATATTTTTGTTAGAGAAATAAAAAATGACGATAAAAGTATTCAGGATGGCAAAGAAAGAGCTAAAGATTTTAAAGAGGATCCAAAAAAAGTTTTAGATCAATGCATTGATGTAAGACTGTTTGGAGGAGTAATTCCTCTAACTGGTGACTCTATAACCTATACCGGCCCTGTACAGTTTCAGATGGGTAGATCTCTACATAAAGTAGAGTTGAATTATATAAAAGGTACAGGAGCGTTTGCCTCTGGATCTGGAAAAAGCAAAAAAACTTTTAGAGAAGAATATGTAGTCCCTTACTCTTTAGTTGGATTTTATGGAATTATTAATGAAAATGCGGCTCAAAGCACTGAATTAACCCAGAATGATGTTGAATTATTAATGGAAGGTATCTGGAAAGGGACTAAAAATTTAATTACCCGTTCAAAAGTTGGTCAGACTCCAAGAATGTTATTAAAAGTAAATTACAGTGAAGAAAATTATTTTATCGGTGAATTAAAAAATTATATAAAGTTAGCTACTGATTTAAGAGAAGAGGAAATTAGAGATACTTCTGATTATAAATTAGATGTCAGTGACTTATTATCAGTAATTGAAGCTAATTCAGAAAAAATCGAAAGTGTTGAATTTAAAGTTAATCCCAGGGTTGCATTTATAAGAGATTCTAATAAAATTAATCTGAATGATCTTGATTTATTTAAAGAGCTAGATTTTTAAACTAAATACCAATCTTTGGGTGAGCCTCATTGGTTCACCTGAAGATTTATAGAAAGGAGAAGGATAATGAATAGAGCATTAGTTTTTGATATCTGGGCAGATTATGCACATTTTAAAAAATATTATACTACAACTTCACCTTTGACTTTTTCTATCCCACCAAAAACTACTTTATATGGAATAGTTTCTGCAATTTTGGGGTTTTCAAAAGATGAATATTTAAATTATTTTCAGGAAGGTCAGTGTAAAATAGCTGTACAGATTAAAAATCCCGTAAAAAAAACCAGGATAAATTTAAATTTAATTGATACGAAAAAAGCTGCTTTAATGTCGCAAATAAAAACCAGAACTCAAATTAAAACTGAATTCTTAAAAGATGCTAAATATAGAATATATTTTATGCATAAGAACAAAGGTTTATATAATAATCTTAAAGAAAAATTAAAAAATCATAAAAGTGTATATTCAATTTCTTTAGGATTAAGTGAAAATCTTGCTAACTTTAAGTACATTGAAGAAATAGAGCTAAAAAAAATAACAGAAAATAGCTGGCAGGAAATTAACACTGTTATACGAATTGATAAGGAGAATATCAGCAAAGGCGATATAGACTTTAGTCAGAATAATCGTGAGTATTTTAGTGATAAAATTGCTGTAGAGATGAAAAGTGATAGAACTGTAACTGATTATGCGCAGGTTTTATTTGAAAGAAGTGGTAGAAGCATTAAAGCAAATGTTAACCAGTATTATAAGGATTCCAATAACAATAGTCTTTTATTTCTATAATATAAGAAAGGAAAATTATATGATTTATTCCCATCCAGATAAATTATTAATTGATCATCTAAATAATGTATATAAGTTAGGTAAAGAAATTTTTTTGAGAAAAAAATTAAATTTTGATAACCAAGAGGAAATTGAAAAGGCATTAGCAATTATTTTATTAGCTCATGATTTTGGAAAAGCGACAGATTATTTTCAACAAAAATTAAAAGAGAGCTCTCAAAATAATGCAGAATCAAGTAAGCAAATTGAATTTAATTTGGAATTAAGTAAGCACAGTCATATTTCGGCTTTATTAGCCTATCAGTTTGCAGAACAGATTTTGGAAGATAAAACTTTAGTTTGGATTGTTTTTATAAATATTTATCGACATCACAGTAATTTTAAAGACTTAGATATTATGCTTAAGTTTGATGATAGTGACTGGCTAAAATTGGAAAAACAATTTAGATCTTTAGATTTAAATGAACTGGATAAAATAACTGCTGAGATTAGTGATTTTGATTTTAAACCATCATCAATTGATTTTGATGAATTAAAAAATAATTTTACAAACTGGAGATTCAGAAAAAAATTAAGAACTTTTAAAAATAATTCCAGTAAAGATTTTAATTATTATTTAATTTCTAATTTACTGTTTTCCATTTTGATTTTTGCTGACAAAGCAGAAGCTATATTTTATAGTAAAGGGTATAGTTTTGAAGACCTAAAAAAAGTAACATTAAACAGGAAAAATTTACCGGGTGATCTAGTAGATAATTATAGGAAGATAAAAGGCTGGGATCAAGCAGATAGTAAAATTAATCAGAGAAGAAATGAGATTTATGATGAAGTTATTGATCAAGTTGAAAATCTTAATTTTAAAGATGAACGTATTTTATCTGTAAACGTTCCAACAGGAGCTGGAAAAACTATTTCTGTTCTTTCTGCTGCTTTAAAGTTGAGGAACAGAACTTTTCAAGATTTTAGAATAATATATGCACTACCATTCACCTCAATAATTGATCAGAATTATGATGTGTTTTTAGATGTCTTAAATCATTCAACTATTAAAGCAGATAGTACATCGATTATCAAACATCATTATCTAAATGCAAAAGAATATTATTTTAATGAAGAAGAGAAGGAAAGTCAGAAATTAGATTACGATATTGCAAGGCATTTAATAGAGAGCTGGCAGTCGGAAATAGTTGTGACAACATTTGTTCAGCTACTGCATTCAATCTTTTCTAACCGAAACCGCAGTTTGATAAAGTTTAATAATATTAGTAACTCAATTATTATTTTAGACGAAGTACAAAATATCCCCCATAAATATTGGAAGCTCATTAAAGAATTTTTATCAGATATGGCTGAAAAATTAAATTGTTATTTTATCTTTCTAACTGCTACAATGCCCTTAATTTATAATGAGAACAAGAAAGAAATTAAAGAATTAGCAATAAGTAAAAAAGAACATTTTAATTTCTTCGATCGAATAAATTTGGACACCAGTATGTTCGACCAGTCGCTGACTGTAGATCAATTTAAAGATTATATAGAGGAAGAACTTATAGAATTTAATAATCAAGGATTTTTAATTATTCTCAATACAATTAAGAGTTCAATTGAGTTATATAATCATATTGAAAAATTAATTAGTGAGGAAGTTATAGAAGGAGACTTAATCTATTTATCAACCAATATTATCCCTAAGGAGAGACAGAAAAGAATAAATGAAATTGGTAAGCAAAGAAGACAGATTATAGTTTCTACTCAGATGGTGGAAGCAGGGGTGGATATTGATTTAGATAGAGTTTACAGGGATTTTGCGCCCCTGGATTCTATTAATCAGTCCTGTGGTAGATGTAATAGAAACTTTGATCCAGATAGTAAGGGCATAGTTAAATTAATTAGATTAATAAATGAAAATCATAATAATAAAGAATATGCTTCTTATATTTATGATGGTTTTTTATTAAAGATTACTTCTGATATTATTACTGAACTACCTGATATAGTTGGAGAAAAGTATTTTTTTGAGATGAATCAAAAATACTTCAATAAAATAGATCAACTAAAAAGTGATGATAATTCAGAAGCATTAATTAGTAAAATTAAGAACTTGAAATATGAAAAATCTTTTTTTAAAGATGAAAAAGGAGAAATATTTAGGTTAATTGCTGATGATTATAATACAGTAAATTTATTTATGGCTGCAGATGAAGAGTCTCAAGAACTTTGGGAAGACTATAAAGAAATCAGTGCTTTAGAAAGTAATAATATTGAAGATTTTATGAATAAAAAATCTAAATTCGAAAATATAAAAAAAGAATTTCTATCATATGTAATTACTATTCCTAAATTTACTGCTGAAAAACACATTGAAGATGAACAATTAAAAAATAACTTTAATTATATAAGCCCTTTTCAAATTGAAGATGTATATAATTTAAGTACAGGATTTAAGAGAGGTAAAATTGAAAGAGAAACCTTTTTCTAATTAATTATTAGGATGTGAAAACCATGCAGCTAATTATTAATACCTACGGCAGTTATCTTCATGTTAAACAGAGTTCCTTTGAAATAAAAGCCGATGGTAAAAAGAATAGAGTTTCTGCCAAAAAAGTAGATTCAATCTTAATCACTACAGGTGCTGCTATTAGTAGTGATGCAGTAAAATTGGCTCTTGAAAATAATATTGAAGTTCAATTTCTTGATCATTTTGGCAGATCAATGGGGAAAATCTGGCACTCTAAATTAGGCAGTACTACTTATATTAGGCGCCGTCAGCTTGAACTTGCTGATAATGAAGAAGGTAGTGACTTGATTAAAGAAATAATGGTAGAAAAAGCTGAAAACATGATTAAACACCTTTATGATTTGGGAATTAAAAGGGGTGAAGATAAGCAAAATTATTTATTTGAAACAATAGAAGAAATGGAAAAAATAAAAGTTAAAATACCGAAACTAACAGGCCCAGTAGAAATGATGAGAAATTCTATTATGGGTTATGAAGGGAATATTTCGAAAAAATATTTTGATGCTCTAAATTATCTTCTATCAGATCGTTATAAGTTTAAAAAGAGGACTTTTAGACCTGCTGAAGATGAATTTAACTGTTTATTAAATTATGGTTATGGTGTTTTATACGGAAAGGTAGAAAAGGCTTTAATAATTGCTGGATTGGATCCTTACGTTGGTATTTTACATACTGATGGGTATAATAAAAAGTCTTTTGTTTTTGACTTTATAGAAATTTACAGACATCACATTGATCGGATAGTTATGAAGTTATTTAGCCGTAAAAAGGTGAGAAAATCTCATTTTGATGAGATTAAAGGTGGTGTTACTTTAAATAAAGAAGGTAAAGAAGTTTTTCTAACCGCTTTAAATAAATATTTTGATCAAAGTATCTACTACAAAGGCAGACAGATTAAAGTAAATAATATTATTCAATTCGACTGTCATAATCTGGCGAATAGAATTATTGAGGATGGTGATTAAATGCTTGTCTGGTGTATTTATGATATTGTTGAAGATAAAGTTCGCAAAAAGATTTCTGATAAAGCAATTGAGCAGGGATTATATAGGGTACAAAAATCAGTTTTTGCTGGGAATATAGATAGTAACTTACTTGATGAATTAATTGTTTATTCAAAGGATTTAATAAATCCGGATGATGATTCAGTTTATATTTTTCCAATGTGCCAGGAGGACTTTAAAAAAATCGAATTGTTAGGGCAGGCATTTAATAAAGCTAAAGTTAATGATGAGCTGCAGAGTTTATTTAGTTAGGAGTTTTAAAAATGAGTAAAAATATTAGTTTGACTCCAAGTATAGTTATGGAATATTTATACTGCCCTCGTTTTATTTATTATATGCTTTATCTGAAAATATCTCAGCATGAAGGAAGAAGATATAAAGTGCAGCGGGGTAAAAGTTCTCATCAGAGAAAATTGAAGGTTAACAAATCTTATTTAAGAAAAAAGATTGGTGTTAAAGAAAAAATTCTTGATGAAAAATTATATTCAACAAAATATAATATTCATGGTATTGTTGATGAAATTTTGTTTTTAGAAGATGGAACTGCTGCTTCATTAGATTACAAATTTGCTAAATATAAAGAGCGGATGTTTTTAACCCATAAATATCAGGCGGCAATGTATTCTTTGATGATTAAAGATAACTACAATACAGAAGTAAAAAAGGCTTTTATTGTTTATATAAGAAGCAAGAGTAAATTAGTAGAGATTGATATAAAAGATAAAATATATAATGATTTGCAGATTATTTTAAATGAAATCATCAATATAATTCAAAAAGGATATTTTCCCAAAAGAACAAAATATAAAAGTAGATGTCGAGACTGCACTTATAGAAATATTTGTATAAAATAGTCAGGGGGAATTAGGGTGGAAATTAAGCTTACAAAATTAAGTTATGAATTAGAGGACGATCTTCCTGTTAGATATGGACACAAATTGCGAGGTTATTTTGCGAACAAATTTAAAGATGTTTTATTTCATCAGCACAAAAAAGATGGTAGTTTAAGGTATAAATATCCTTTGATTCAATATAAAATCATTGATAATAAGCCTTTAATAATCGGTTTGGGTGAAGGAGCAGAAAAAATAATTAATAATTTTTTAGATATTGATGAACTGAGATTTGAAAATGAAGTATATATTAATCCTGCGGGAAGATTAAATGTAGATCAGGAAGAATTATTTATTAATAATAATTATGACATGCCTGTCTACAAGTATAATTTTATCACTCCCTGGCTAGGATTAAGTCAAAAAAATTATAAAAAATATAGAAACAATTATCTTGATACTACCACGAAAGAAAAAATGAAATTCTTAAAAAGATTAATCATTGGTAATATACTGAGTTTTGCTAAGGGAATAGACTGGTGGATTGAAGAAGAGATAGTAGTGGAAGCAAAATTAGAGGAGGTGTCAGTTAAATTCAAAAATAAAGAGATGATTGGCTTTAAAGGTTATTTCTTCAGCAATATTTATTTGCCGGAATTTATAGGGTTAGGAAAATCTACTAGCAGAGGTTTTGGAACTATCAGTAGAGAAAAAATTCTTGATTAGGCTTGTTTTGAGACTAGAAATTTTATAAAATATAATTAAGAAAGAGTAAAAATTATAAATTCTGAGGCAAAATTATTTTTCTTAAAAGAACTGAACCTTGATAATCCAATAAATAGCAATTTGGTCAAAATGGTCAAAGTTGCGGGATTTGGTGTAATTATAGTTATTTTTATGGGATTATTTGAGAAAAAAAATATATAAAAATTCTAGATGAAATGCTATAGTGACTGTCATAAAGGTTAGTTTGAGTTATATCGGGTTCCAGTGACTAATCCATTAGAATAAGGATTGAAACTTCCAGATAACAAGACTGTTGGAATCTATGCTCATGTTCCAGTGACTAATCCATTAGAATAAGGATTGAAACGGAAGTCCTACTGGGCCAAAAGATAACCATTGACCGCGTTCCAGTGACTAATCCATTAGAATAAGGATTGAAACATAGTAACATCATAAATATTATATTGTAGTGGAAAGGGTTCCAGTGACTAATCCATTAGAATAAGGATTGAAACATGATGTAGCAGAAAGTATTAATTTGTTGAATTATATGTTCCAGTGACTAATCCATTAGAATAAGGATTGAAACGGTAGTAAAACTTCGCCTGCGTTTGCGCCATCTCTTGTTCCAGTGACTAATCCATTAGAATAAGGATTGAAACATAAGCTGGGCAACTTGTAAAACTGCCCCAAAATAGGTTCCAGTGACTAATCCATTAGAATAAGGATTGAAACTCAACCTCCTGTATTTGTAATCCTGTCCATTTATCTGGTTCCAGTGACTAATCCATTAGAATAAGGATTGAAACTATGATAGTGGCAGACGTTAACCAACCACTATTACTGTTCCAGTGACTAATCCATTAGAATAAGGATTGAAACGTATTGGTTAAAGGTGAATTAAGACAGGATAGATGGGTTCCAGTGACTAATCCATTAGAATAAGGATTGAAACCAGTTTGGAATATGTGGTTTGGAAAGTGTTTCAATATGTTCCAGTGACTAATCCATTAGAATAAGGATTGAAACTCATTGTCAATTATATCCTGTTAATGAGTTTCCCCATTTTTTAAAATAGCAAAAACTATCCTTACCGTCATAATGGTAAAGAGAGTCTTAATATCTTTTGTGATCGTCGTTTTTTGT